>JAHDXX010000033.1:17106-18411 GCA_023384025.1 Sphingomonadaceae bacterium | reverse complement strand
GGCTGGGGGTGGGCCAGAAACGACCGATGGTGGCTCCGCGCCCACCCCGGACCCCTCCCGCAAGCGGGAGGGGGAATTACCCGCCGTGTTCGAAGTTCGCGGCGAAGTTTACATGGCAAAACAGGATTTTACCGCACTCAATGCTGCGCAGCATGAAGCGGGCGGAAAGCTGTTTGCGAACCCTCGCAATGCTGCGGCCGGATCGCTGCGGCAAAAGGACGCCGCCGTCACCGCGCAGCGCTCCTTGCGCTTCTGGGCACACGGCTGGGGCGCGGCAAGCGAAGTCCCTGCAACGACGCAGGAAGAGCTCGTCGCGCGGATCGCCGAATGGGGCCTGCCGGTCAGCCCGCATTTCCGCCGCTGCGACACGCTGGAAGAGATGCTCGCCGCCTATGCCGCGATCAACGCAGCGCGGCCCGATCTGCCCTACGAAATCGACGGGGTGGTCTACAAGGTCGACCGGCTCGACTACCAGCAGCGGCTCGGCTTTGTCGCCAAGGCGCCGCGCTGGGCGATCGCGCGCAAGTTCCCGGCGGAGCAGGCCGAGACCACGCTCGAGGCGATCGATATCCAGGTCGGGCGCACGGGCAAGCTGACCCCGGTCGGGCGGCTCGCGCCGGTGCTGGTCGGCGGGGTGACGGTGACCAATGTCACGCTCCACAACCGCGACGAGATCGCCCGCCTCGGTGTGCGCCCGGGCGACCGGGTGGTGGTGCAGCGCGCGGGCGACGTGATCCCGCAGGTGGTGCGCAACCTGACGCCTGACGTGCCGCGCGATCCGTTCGCGTTCCCCGACCATTGCCCCGAATGCCAGAGCGAAGCCGTGGCGGAAGAGGGGGAGGTCGATGTGCGCTGCACCGGCGGGCTGATTTGCCCGGCGCAGCGGACCGAGCGGCTGAAGCACTTCGTCAGTCGCGCGGCGCTCGATATTGAAGGGCTGGGCGAGAAGACTATCGACCAGTTCTTTGCCCTCGGCTGGCTGGAAAGCCCGGCCGACATCTTCCGCCTGCACCAGCGCCGGGACCAGATCCTCGCCCTCGAAGGGTGGAAGGACAAGTCTGTGGATAACCTGTTGGCGTCGGTGGAAAACAAGCGCCGGCCCGATGCTGCGCGGCTGCTGTTCGGCCTCGGCATCCGCCACGTCGGCGCGGTGACGGCGCGGGATCTGATGAAGAATTTCCAAACGCTTGAGGCGTTGCGGGCTGTCGCCGAAGCCGCACATTCCTCCCCGGCACGGGGAGGGGGACCACGCAGTGGTGGAGGGGCACCTTCTGCAACTCCGACGGGGGCCCGCCACCAACAAAG
>JAHDXX010000033.1:0-17096 GCA_023384025.1 Sphingomonadaceae bacterium | reverse complement strand
TCCGCCTCTGGGGGTGGGGTACGCCGCTGTGTCGGAGGTCCACCTTCTTAAACTCCGACGGTGCCCCTCCACAATCCTGCGGATGGTCCCCCTCCCCGGAGCGGGGAGGATGCCTACGCCGCCCTCACCAGCATCGACGGGATCGGCGGCGCGGTGGTCGAGGCGCTCGGCGATTTCTTCCACGAACCGCACAATGTCGCGGTGTGGGACGACCTGCTGAGCGAAGTCTCGCCGCCGCCCTATGTGGTGGAGACGAAAGCCAGCGCGGTCAGCGGCAAGACGGTGGTGTTCACCGGCAAGCTCGAGACGATGAGCCGCGACGAAGCCAAGGCGCAGGCCGAGCGGCTGGGGGCCAAGGCGGCAGGCAGCGTCAGCGCCAAGACCGACCTGGTCGTCGCAGGGCCGGGTGCGGGCAGCAAGCTCAAGCAAGCAGCCGCGCTCGGCATCGAGGTAATCGACGAAGCCGCCTGGGCGGCCATCGTGGCAGCGGCGGGATGAGCCTGCTCGCCGAGCTCCACCCGCAGGCCTTGCGCATTGCTGCGCTTCTGCGCGCGCGGGGGGAGAAGGTCGCGGTCGCGGACGGAGCCACCGGCGGAATGCTCGCCGCAAGCCTGCTGACCGTGCCCGGCGCGCTCGATTTCTTCGTTGGCGGCGGGGTGGTCTACTCGCTGCGTGGCCGCGACGTGCTGTTCGCCCTGCCGCGCGAGGCCTACAAGGGCATGCGGGGGGCGAGCGAGGACTATGCGCTGCTCCAGGCACGGGCGATCCGTGACAACTTCGGTGCGGAGTGGGGGCTTGCAGAAAGCGGCTCGGTCGGTGGCAGCTCGCACCCGAGCGGCGCGCCCGCCGGGCGCAGCGTGGCGGCGGTGGCGGGCCCGGCGGGCGAATGGACCCGGCTCGCCGAAACCGGCAGCGATGTTCGCATCGCCAACATGGAAAGCTTCACCCGCGCCGCGCTCGCCCTGCTCGAGGACGCACTGGCGCGCGCCGCCTGATCACTCCGCCGGGACTGCCGCCGCTTCGGGTTCGCGCCGCCGCCCGGTCACTTCGCGGAAGGTCTCGCGATAGCGCGGGTGCTCGGTGTCCATCCACCGGTCCCACCAGGTGAAATAGAGTCCGAAATTGCACGTGCCCGCCGAATGGTGGAGGTCGTGGTGAGTCACGGTGTTCCACCACCCGGTGAGCGGGTTGTCGACCCAGCCGCGCGGATAGATCTCCGTGCCGCAATGGCCGATCACGTTGCGGATGATCATGTGCCACAGGAACAGGAACATCGCGAAGCCGATATATTCGACACCCAGTGTGGTCGCGACCAGCAGGTAGAGTGGAACGAAGGCGGCCTCGGCCACCGCTTCCCAGCTGGAGAAGCTGTAGGCCGCCCACGGGGTCGGCGTGCGCGACTTGTGGTGGTGCAGGTGCCAGGTGCGGAACAGGCGCTTGTGGTGGATCGCGCGGTGCATCCAGTAGAAATAGGCATCGTGCGCGACGATGATCGCCACGGTCTGCAAGGCGAGGGCAGTCCAGGTGAAGGTATCGATCGAGAAGCTGACCAGACCCGCCTGGCGCATCGCCAGTGTGCTGAGCGTGGTCACCCCGAACACGAAGACCGTGCGCAGCGAGGAAAGGACCTCGCGGCGATAGTCGTCCGGTTTGGCGCGGCGTTGCTGGATGCGGCGAAGCTCCAGCCAGCGGCTGAACAGCCACAGCACGAGCGTCATCACTCCAGCCGCGATCAGGTAGCGGCCAAGGTCGAAATAGAACACGTTGAGGAAATGGTCGGTGACCAGTTCGACAACCGATTGGGGGGCATCATTCATCTGCGCCATCGGGCACTCCATAAAGGTTATGGGTGACCAATGCATTGCCGAAACGCTACCCGTCGCCGCGCAGGCGAAAAATGCCGGTCGATTTCGAAATCGACGCGGTTTTTTCAGTCCTGACCGATGGCTTCGCGGCGGAAATCGGTGGGCGTCTGGCCGGTCTCAAGCCGGAAGGCGCGGTTGAACGGGGGCAGCGAATTGTAGCCGAGGTCCATCGCGATGGTCAGCACCGGCAGGTCGACCCGGGCGCGGTCGGCGAGAATGTCCTTCGCTTCGCCGATGCGGTAGCGGTTGAGGAAGGCGGAGAAATTGCGGTAGCCCAATCGCTGGTTGATCAGCGCGCGCAGGCGATGCTCGGGCGTGCCGAGATGGTCGGCAAGGCCGGAGATGGTGAGGCCGGGAGTACGGTAGAAGCCGCTCGCCATGGCCGCATCGAGCTTCTCGCGGAGCACGACCTCGCTGGGCGACAGCAGTGGCTGGGTTTCCTCCGGAGCCGGCGAATTCTCGCTCCGCACCAGCAGTTCGGGTTCCGTCCGCAGCAAGGCCTTGCCGGCAAACAGCGTCAGCGCGAGGATCAGCAAGGCGTTGACCAGCTGCACGCGCGGATCGTGTGCTCCACTGCCCCGGCCGGTGATCAGCTCGTAGGCGAGGATCCCGCCTGCCTGCGCGGCGACCAGCAGCGGCAGCCACAGGCGCACCGTGCGACGCTGCTCGACCAGATCGTCAGCCCGCCCGGTCAGCGCGGTGCGGAACAGGTCAGCGACCAGCGCCAGCCCGAGCACGTGAATCACGTAGAAGCTGGGCGATGTGCCGGGGGCGATGAAATAGCCGAATAGCCATGCGGAAAACAGGATTACGCCTGCTCCCCAGGCCAGCGCCCGTGGTGGTTCGCGCTCGAACAGGCGCAATGCGAACAGCCAGGTGAAGTAGGGGGTGAAGATCGAGGCGAGGTCGGTCCACGGCTGGGCCGGGGTGCCGTAAACGATCAGCGAGGAGGAATTGAGCAAGTAGCCGATCGAGCCGATCAGCAAGCCAGCCAGCGGCAGCTTGAGCCCGCGCCGGACCTCGCCGGTCAGCAGCAGCACCAGCACCAGCAGCGAAGCCCCGCAAGTGACGAGGCGCACGACGATGTCGATCTGGGTAATCATGGCTGCGGCCCGGGGTGAACCAGAAGGTCATGGACTTCGCCCGCCAGCCCGAGATAGCGGAAATGGCCGTTCTCGACCGGGGTCACCAGTGCCCCGCTGGTCATCTTCGGCAACGGGGCGGAGCGGGCAAGTTCCAGCCCGGTTGCGGCATCGCGGAACACCACCTGTTCGTGGGTGTAGCGGCGCAGGCATTGCAGCAGGGGGCAGAACCGGCCGATGTCGGTGGCAACGAACACGCGCTTGTCAGGCGGGCCGACGAGAGTGGAGAAGTTGAGCGTGCGCTGCCACTTGCGCCACAGCAGCGTGAACGTGCCCTTGTCCTGATCGAAGGCATAGGCGGCGGCGAGGCCCATCGCAGAATCCATCACGTAGACCCGGCTGTTGGCCGGATCGACCGTCAGCATTGCCGGCAGGAACGAGCGGACCGGCGGCGGCGCGGCCCAGAACGGCAGGTCGGCGAACGGCTCGATCCGCACCAGCCGCCCGTCGCGCTGGCTGATCGCGACGAGGCTCATCGGCTCGCTGGCGGGCAGGGCGTTGGTCTGGGCGAGGATCCAGTCGCCCATCACCGCCGCGGCGGGGGCTGGGGTCTGCCCTTCGCGCATGAACGGCACCGGGCCCCATTCCGGATCGAGCGCGAGCGTCTCGCCGTCCCAGACATAGCGGAACATCGACTGCACCCCGGCGAGGTAGAGCCGGTCCTTGCCCTGCCACCGGGTCGTGGTCAACCGCCCGCCAATATGCTCGGGCGCCTCGACCGAAGCGAGCAGTTCCATGGTGTCGGGGTCGACCACCGCGATGGTCGACTTGCCGACCTCCATCGCGCCGTCGCAGCGCAGGAAGGCGGAGAACCCCTGCAACTCGCAGCCCTTCGCCCGGTTGACGGTTTTCATCACCAGCTTGCCATCGGCAAAGCCGTTGAACCCGTTGTAGGCGGTGTTGGCCCGGTCAGGCGCAGGCAGGTCGAGTGCGCCGGTGACCGCGCCGGTGGTCGGGTCGAGCCGGGCGAATTGTGTGCCGAAGACGGCGTAGAGCGAGCCGTTGGCGTGAAGGCCGATCACGCCGGGATAGTTCCACAAGTCGGGCCGCGCGGGTGCGTCGAACAGCTGGCGGCGCCAGCGCTCGGCGCCATCGGGCGCGATGCTGGCCACGAAACTGCCGGGTGCACCGGGGAAGTCGCCATAGGCCCCGCCGTAGACATAGCCGTTGCCCTGCGGGTCAGTGATCCAGTTGTAGGGGGTGACGAAAGTGCTGGGAATTTGCTTGGCCAAAACCCGGTTGCCGCCGGTCATGCTGCCGGTGAACTTCGCGCAGCCGAAGGTATGGGTGCGCCCGCTGTCGAAATGCTCGAACGCCACCGCGCTGCGTGCCCACGGTCCGTAGAGGTCGGAGGAAGGTTGGCAATCGGCCAAGGTGCTGTCCGAATCACAGGGGGTGGATGGCCCCCTGCCTTCGCAGGGGTGACGGCCTTGTTCGATCAACGCAGCTTCACGTCGCCCCTGCGCAGGCAGGGGCCTATCACGCTGTGCTTCCAGCTCTGGCAGTGCCCCACTCGTATGCGCCGTTTCAGTGGGCTGAACAGGTTGACCCTCGACCTCAATCCCCGGCCCCCATGCAACCAGCCCGGCGTACGCGGTGAGGGCGCATCCTGCCACCAGCGTCGCGATACCTGTCCGGCGCTTCCACCCCATTCGCCCCTCCGTCGGCCCCGCTAGCGGGCCGTTCTGCGCGCCAGCCACAGGATCGACCAGTCGCCGTTGACCAGCCGCGCCCGCAAACGGAAACCCGCCCGGCGATAGGCTGCGCGCACCCGCGGCTCCTGCGTTTCCAGCAAGCCAGCCAGCAGCAGCTCCCCGCCGGGCACGACTGCCGCGCCAAAGTCTGGCGCCAGCTCGACCAGCGGCCCGGCGAGGATATTGGCGATCAGCAGGTCATAAGGGCCGCGCAACCGGAGCAGCGGATCGGCCATGCCGTCGGCGATCACCATGGTCAGTTCGCCGGGGCGGGGGCCGAGGGCGAAGCCGTTCGTCGCCGCATTGTCCTCGACCACGCCGGTGCAGACCGCATCGATGTCGCTCGCGGTGGCAAGCGCGCGCGGCCACAGGTCGAGCGCCGCGAAAGCGAGCAGGCCGGTGCCGGTGCCGATGTCGGCAAGGTTGCGCACCACGATCCCGCGCGCCTTCATTGCGGTCAGCATGGCGAGACAACCGGCAGTGGTGGCGTGCTGCCCGGTGCCGAACGCCTGACTGGCGGGAATGGCAAGGTCGCGCACGCCCGGCTGGCCCAGTGGCGGATGGTCGGGGGTGTGGACATGGAACCGCCCGGCGCGGATCGGCTCGACCCCCTGCTGGCTCAGCGTGACCCAGTCTGCATCGGGCAGCTTCTCGGCGGCAAGCGTGGGCGGCTTCGATCCGAACAGCGCCGCGACCATGGCGTGGTCAGCCTTGCCCGGCTTGCGCGGAAAGTACGCTTCCAGCACCCAGTCATCGGGCCTGTCCTCCGCCACTTCGCTTCCCGAAAGGACGACCTCCCAGTCCCACTCGGACGCGTCCTCTTGCGCCAGCAAGGCGGCCTGCACCGCAGGCTTGGGCGCATGAGCGACGAGTTTCCAGCTGGTCACTTGGATTCTGCTTCCTCGGCGAGGCGATTTGCCAGCCGCATGCTGCCGCTCGCCGAATAGGCGACGCAGGCGCGCGGCTCGGTCAGTGGTTCGGTACCGGACAGGCGCTCAAGCAGTGCGCTCTGGCCCGGATGTGGGGTCAGCATCAGGTCACAGGGCAGGGCCTCGATCACCCGCAACCCTTCGCGCGCGGCTTCGACCCGCTCGGGATGGTCGCTGAAATGGTAGTCATCGGTCGAGATCGCGCTGTTGGAATCGGCATAGGCGATGGTCTGGCATTTGCCCTTTTCGCAGCTGCGCCAGGTCCAGCTGGTCGAACCTGGCGAGTGGGTCGGATTGGCGTAGAGAGTGAAAACCGTGTCGCCGACCCGCAGCTTGCCGCGATGCCCGAGCACGCGGCTGACCGTGACCGGTTCCATCGGCTCCTTTGCCAGCCATGCTGCCTGCGGATCGTCACTCGCGGGCTGCCCGGTGCGCATCACTTCTGCCGCTGCGGCTCCGGTAAGCAGCCGCGCGCCGGTCGCCTTGAGCACCTGCGCCATGCCGCCGACATGGTCGAAATGCTCGTGCGTCATCAGCACCCACTTGATCTGGCGCGGATCGAAACCGAGCGTCCTGACGTTTGCCAGCACATGCGGCGCGGCATCGGCCGGACCGGTATCGATCAGCACCAGCCCCGCGCTTGTTTCAACGAGGATGGCAGCAATCCCGCAGGTGCCAACATACCATGTGCGGCCGTGGATATGCGCGGGCGGGGCGGGATCGGACCAGCCGTCGCGCTCGCCGCAGGCACCGGCGATGTCCTTGCTGGCCGCTGCCATGCGCTGTGCGGTGGTTGATGGCGGCGCCACGCCAAGCAAGGCGAGCGAAGCGAGTGCAACGAGGCTTTTACCGAACATAACTCGCTCCATTCGCATCAATGGTTGTGCCGGTCATGCTCTCGGGCGCGTCGAGCGCGCAGAACACCGCGATCTGGGCGATTTCCTCCGGTTCCGCCACCCGGCCGAGCGGGATGTCTGCCAGCAGGCCCGGTCCGCCCCGGCTGGCGAGGTAATCGTCGGCCATTGCGGTGTCGGTGAACCCTGGGGTAATCGCGAAGCTGAGGATGCCTTCGCTCGCATATTGCCGGGCGATGGTCTTGTGCATCGCCAGCATCCCGCCCTTGGCAGCGGCATAATGCCAGTGCGCCGGGCTGTCGCCCCGATGCCCCGCGCGGCTGGCGATGTGGACGATCCTGCCGCCGACTCCGCGTTCCTGCCAGTGCCGTACGGCAAACCGGCTAAGCTGCGCGGCGGAGGTGAGGTTGATCCGCAGGGTATCCTCCCACGCATCGAGCCATTCGATGTCCGAGCGGTCGAGCGCGTTGGCTTCGAACAGGCCGTGGTTGTTGACGAGCACGTCGATTGCGCCGCCCGCGCGCTCCAGCGCTTCGTCCCACAGCAGGGCGGGCCCTTGCGGGTCGGCGAGGTCGGCGCCGATGGTCTCTTCGTCATAGGCCAGGCGCCCGTGGCCAATCACGCGCACGCACCGCCCCTCCAGCTGTTCGCGGATGGCAGCACCGATTCCCCGGCTCGATCCGGTAACGAGGATGCAGGTCATGCGGGCACGCTATCCCGATTTTTGCGAGCGGAGTCGAGGCCGCGCGTTCTTGCCACGCGCGCCACGTTCGCTAAGGGAGTGTCCAAACAGGGAAGAAGCGAGACTCACCACATGGCCAACCGCCCGCTTTCGCCGCATCTCCAGATCTGGAAATGGGGGCCGCACATGCTGGTTTCGATCCTCCACCGCGTGGCGGGGGACGGGATGGCTCTGGTCGGCCTGTTCGTGCTGCTGTGGTGGCTCGGCGCGCTTGCGAGCGGGCCGGAATACTACGCCACCTTCTCCGACTACATCACCTCGCCGCTGGGCTACCTGGTGCTGGTCGGACTGACCTGGGCCTTCTTCACGCACATGTGCAGCGGCCTGCGCCACTTCGTGCTCGATATCGGGGCGGGCTACGAACTCGATACCAACCGCATGTGGTCGATCGCCTCGCCGGTGATCGCCGTACTGCTGACTGCGGGCTTCTGGGCCCTGATCCTGCTTCGCTGAGGACTGAACGCCATGGGTAACGGAACTTCCATCGGGAAAGTGCGCGGGCTCGGCTCGGCGCACCACGGCGCGCATCACTGGCTGGTGCAGCGCTTCACCGCCGTCGGCAATCTCGTGCTGTCGATCTGGTTCATCGGCAGCCTGCTGCTGCTGGGTGACCTGAGCTACGCCAACGCCTCGGCCTATTTCGCGAAGCCCGTCCCGGCGACCGCGATGGCGCTGCTGATCGTCTCGGTGTTCTGGCACGCGCGGCTCGGGCTGCAGGTGCTGATCGAGGATTACATCCACACCCCCGGCAACAAGTTTGCCGTGCTCACCCTGCTCAATCTTGCGACGCTGGGCGGGGCCGCGTTCGGCCTGTTCTGCGTTGTCCGCCTTGCTCTTGGAGGAGCCGCCTGATGGCTACTGAAGCACCCGCCACTCCGGCCTACAAGATCATCGACCATACCTATGACGTGGTGGTGGTCGGCGCGGGCGGCTCGGGCCTGCGCGCGACCATGGGCGCGGCCGAGGCTGGTCTGAAGACCGCCAACATCACCAAGGTCTTCCCGACCCGCAGCCACACCGTGGCGGCGCAGGGCGGGATCGCCGCCTCGCTCGGCAACAACAGCCCCGACCACTGGACCTGGCACATGTTCGACACCGTCAAGGGGTCGGACTGGCTGGGTGACCAGGACGCGATCGAGTACCTCGCGCGCGAAGCCCCGGCGGCGGTCTACGAACTCGAGCATGCCGGCGTGCCGTTCAGCCGCAACGAGGACGGCACGATCTACCAGCGCCCGTTCGGCGGGCACATGCAGAACATGGGTGAAGGCCCGCCGGTGCAGCGCACCTGCGCTGCGGCTGACCGGACCGGTCACGCCATGCTCCACGCGCTCTACCAGCAGAGCCTGAAGTACGACGCGGACTTCTTCGTCGAGTATTTCGCCATCGACCTGATCATGCACAACGGTGCCTGCCGCGGCGTGATCGCGATGTGCCTGGAAGACGGCTCGATCCACCGGTTCAAGGCGCACTCGGTGGTGCTGGCGACCGGCGGCTATGGCCGGTGCTACTACACCGCGACGTCGGCCCACACCTGCACCGGTGACGGCGGCGGGATGGTGCTGCGCGCAGGCCTGCCGTTGCAGGACATGGAGTTCGTCCAGTTCCACCCGACCGGCATCTACGGCGCGGGCGTGCTGATCACCGAAGGCGCGCGCGGGGAGGGCGGTTACCTGACCAACTCCGAAGGCGAGCGGTTCATGGAACGCTATGCTCCCTCCGCCAAGGACCTCGCCAGCCGCGACGTCGTGTCGCGCTCCATGGCGATGGAAATGCGCGAAGGGCGCGGGGTGGGGCCGGAAGGCGACCACATCTACCTGCACCTCGACCACATTCCCGCCGAAACGCTGGCCCAGCGCCTGCCGGGGATCACCGAGAGCGGCAAGATCTTTGCCGGCGTCGACCTGACCCGCGAGCCGCTTCCGGTGACGCCGACCGTCCACTACAACATGGGCGGCATCCCCTGTAACTACCACGGCCAGGTGGTGACTATCGGACCGGACGGGAATCCGGACACCGTCGTCCCCGGCCTCTATGCCGTGGGCGAGGCGGCCTGCGTCTCGGTGCACGGGGCCAACCGGCTCGGCTCCAACTCGCTGATCGACCTCGTCGTGTTCGGCCGCGCGACCGGCCTGCATCTCAAGGCCAACCTCAAGCCCGGGACCCCTCACGACGAACTGCCGAAGGACAGCGCCGACTTCGCGCTCGGCCGGGTCGACCATTTCCGCCACGCCAAGGGCGGCTCGCCGACCGCGCGGGTGCGCGAGGAAATGCAGAAGGGCATGCAGAAGCACGCTGCGGTGTTCCGCGACAGCAAGCTGCTCAGCGAAGGGGTCGAACTGCTCAAGTCGGTCAACAAGCGGATGGAAGACATCCACGTCACCGACCGCAGCCTGATCTGGAACAGCGACCTGATCGAGACGCTCGAGCTCGACAACCTGATGAGCCAGGCCAATGTCACCATCGCCAGCGCGGAAAACCGCAAGGAAAGCCGCGGCGCCCACGCGCACGAGGACTACCCCGAGCGTGACGACAAGAACTGGATGAAGCACACCGTCGCCTGGTTCGACGGCTGGGGCGGAAACGGCGGCGGGGTCAAGATCGACTACCGCCCGGTCCACGAATACACGCTGACCGACGACATCGAATACATCAAGCCGAAGAAGCGGGTGTATTGAGTTGGCGATTGGCTCTCCTGAAAGGATAGCTCGCGTTGGTCTTGAGATGGCGCTTCGAGCTTCTCGTGAAGCCGGGGAGGACTGCGTTGGCGCTCATGAAATGGGAGCACTCAATGAACAATGGGTGCATTCATACGTGGGTTTCGGCATTAATCGTTATTTGGCTAGCTCTTACAAGGGTGACTTTGATCGTCCCTTTGTGACATATGAACTCTCAGTAAATTGGCTTGACTATTTTCTTGATCGACGACGCCCGGGGCCCCTTCCAACGGGGCTTTCGGAAAAGTCACGGTTTGACATCTGCGTCTGGTCAAAAGGCTTCAAACCTGTCGGGCTGGTTGAGATCAAAGACGAACCGATCATGCAGGAGTATTCCCGAGGAAGAGATCCAGAAAAGATCAGCTCCGCGCTGAGAAAGTTTCCTTCCCTAAAGTGGGGAATTTTCCTTTTCAGTGTTCGCGTAAGTGATGAAAGGCGGCACGATCAAATTTCGCACATCGATGAGAAGATTCGATTAGTATGCGAAACATCTGACGAATGGAGCGGATACACTCGCTCGAGACTCATCAAAGGCCCATTTGATAAGCTATCGGGTCAAAAGGTGCGCTGGGCTGCTCTTGTCTATCGAGCAGCATCACATTGACATTCGTTTGGGTGGGTCAGAATGAGGGTGAATTCACAGAAGTCGACATTGCCTCAACGATTTTCCTACATCTCCCAACCCTGCTACCACTGCGACGCTCTTTCTCATCGTCCGTCCCGCATGATCGATCTCGCGAAGCGCCAAGTGGCTCTTCCGGCCCAAGCCGCCGCTGCGCGATGTAGGGTTTTGGTGTAACCTTGGTGTCAACTTTCGCGTTGGCCAGCTACCCAACAGCCGGACCTTGCCCCCCCATCTGCTGTTTCACGTCCATCCGCTCATGCAGCACGCGGATCACATAGATCGTTCCATCGTCCCGGCGGTCGAAGACGCACAGGTGATGGCCTGACCTGATCCGCCAGAGCTGGTCGATTGGTCGAACGAGGGGCGAGCCGGAGGCTGCGCCGTCAAGGGCGTGCTCGATGTCCAGGACGTACCGTTCAGCCTGTTCGACGCCCCAGCGATCAGCGGTGTAAAGCCAGATCTCGGCAAGGTCCTGCTGCGCCTTGGGGCTGAGGACAAAATTTGTCATGCAGCGCCTTTGTAGCTGGCGCGCATCTCCTTGAGAAACTCCTTGAAATCGAACGGCTCAGGTGGCCCGCTGTCGATTCCTTCCTGAATCGCGGCGCGCAGTGCCTCGATGCGGGCGTCTTCGGCCATATACTGCCGCATCGCTTCGCGTACGACTTCACTGGTCGAGCCGAATTCACCGGACTCGACCTTGCGGCGCGCAAAATCGGTAAAGGGGTCGCCAAGCGAGATGGAGGTGTTCTTACCCATGGACCGGAGGTTACCATATTTTGGTAACGCGGCCAAGCGCGTTTGCTCGGCACATTGCCACAGGCTGTGCTAGCCACCCATAAACCTTTGCTTGCTACCGCTGCTGGCGATGCATCAGAGCACCTTCACCCTGCCGACCTTCGACGAGCGGCACTGGCATCTGCGCGGGCCGCGCTATGCGGTGGTGTCGGTCGCGATGATCGCGGGCGGTTTCGCCGCCTACATGCTGTGGGGTGCGACGGTGAACGACCAGGCGTTCGAGCTTGGCGGAACCGTTTATGTCGATGTCGCCGGGACCAGCGCGATCATCGCGGTGCTCGGCTGCCTCATGCTGCTGGTCGCGCTGTTCTGCGCCATTGCGGCGTTCCGCATGGTAACGGAAAGCCGCGCGTTCGTGCTCGGCGAGACTTACGTGGAGGCACCCTCGACCGCGGTGTCGAAGCGGATCGTGCGCATTCCCTATGCCGACCTGCGCCTCAAGGTGACCGAGGCCGGTTCCACCGCGATCGAGCTGCGCGGGGCGGGCGATGAACTGATCCGGGTGGCGACGCTCAATTTTCCGAGCGAGGCTGAGTTGCAGGAGTGCCTTGCCGAGCTGCGCCGCCGCCTCGCTGCAATCGAGGAAGCGCGGGTGTGGTAGCTACTCGGCGGCAGGCGCAACCCGCCGCGCCTTAAGCACCTTGACCGGGTCGGCCAGCATCTGCCCCTTCATCCAGCCTTCGCCCTTGTCGGGATCGGCGGGCAGGGCGTGGATCGCTTCGACCACGTCCATCCCCTCGACCACGTAGCCGAACACCGCATAGCCGTTCTGCCACACCGGGTCGGTTGCGGTCGGGTCGGCGTCGAGGCCGAGCTGGTCCTGCACCATGATCGAGAAGTCACCGTTGGCGCTGCCCGGCTCGCCCATCGCCATCGACAGCGCGCCGCGCGTGTGGCTGAGCCCGGTCACCGTGGTCGGCTCATGCGCGATCTGAGGCAGGATGCGCTTCGGGTCCCACTGCGTGCCGCCCTGGATCAACCCGTTGGGCTGCGGTTCCCAGTCGAGCTTCATCGCCCGGTAGAACACGATCCCGTCAAACCGCTTCTCGTCGACATAGCGCAGGAAATTGGCCGCGGTGATCGGAGCGCGTTCCGTCTCGATCCGCACGGTGATCGTACCCATAGTGGTTTCCAGCGCGACCAGGTCAGTGCGCGGCGCGGGCGCGTCCTGCGCGGCGAGCGGGGCAGCGAGGAGGGCGAGGAAGGCAAGGATGATTCGGGTGAGCATGGTGGGCAACTTTACTCCCTTCTCCCGTCATTGCGAGCGACCAAAGGTCGCGCGGCAATCCAGAGCCCAACACACGACGCTCTGGATTGCCGCGCGGCTGCGCCGCTCGCAATGACGACACGTCGTGCTATCTCCGCCGCAGCATCTCGCGGTTGAGCTGGCGCACATCGGTCACCCCCATCAACCGCATGCCGCGTTCGATCTCGTCTTTGAGGAGGGTGAGCGCGCGTTCGACCCCGTCTTGCCCGGCAGCTGCCAGCGCGTAGAGATAGAGCCGCCCGCCCGAGGCGGCGGTCGCGCCGGTCGCCAGTGCCTTGAGCACGTGCGTGCCGCGCCGCACCCCGCCGTCGCAGATCACCTCGATCTGCCCGCCGACCGCGTCGACGATCTCCGCCAGCTGGTCGAACGGGGCGCGGCTGCCGTCGAGCTGGCGGCCGCCGTGGTTGGAGATCATGATCGCATCCGCCCCGATCTCGACCGCGCGGCGGGCGTCGGCGACGCTCATCACACCCTTGAGGCAGAAGGTGCCGCCCCAGTCCTGCCGGATCTTCGCGGCGGTATCCCAGTCCATGCTCACGTCGAGCATGGTGTTGAAATATTCGGCGATGCTCACTGCCTTGCCGGTGCCCTCATCAACATGGGTGTCGAGGTTGGGCAGGCGGAATTTCTCGCGAAACATGTAGTCCAGCGCCCAGCGCGGCCGGGTGGCGTAGGACCACACCGCGCTTGGCGTGAAGCGGGGCGGGGTGGTGAAGCCGGAGCGCTGACACCGCTCGCGCTTTCCCGACACGATCGTATCCACCGTCAGCGCGATGGCATCGAATCCGCTCGCCTGGCAGCGCTCGATCATGGATGTGTTGAGGCCCTTGTCCTTGTGGACATAGAGCTGGAACATCTTCGGCCCGCTGGTCAGCGCGGCGATCTCCTCGATGCTGACGGTGGCGAGGCTGGAGATCCCGAACCACAGCCCGAACTTCTCCGCGGCACGCGCCACCGCACGCTCGCCCTGCCAGTGGAACACGCGCTGCAGCGCGGTCGGGCTGAGCACGAGGGGAAGGGCACTTTCCCGGCCCATGATCGTGCAGCGCGTGTCGATGGTCTCGACCCCGGCGAGCACGTTGGGCACGAGGTCGACCTCGTCGAATGCGGCAGTGTTGCGCGCCTTGGTCGTCTCGTCGTCCGCCGCGCCGTCGATATAGTCGAACACCGGCCAGGGCAGGCGGCGCTGCGCCAGTGCGCGCAAGTCGGCGATATTGTGGCAGTCGGACAAGTGCATGAGAGGGGCTCTACCAGCCGCGCGCGCCTGAACCAATCCATTCATGCAGGCTTCATGTTTACAGACGTAGTCGTTGTGGCTACAGACGTAATCGACCGGACGGGAGGGACCTGTGGCCGAACGGATTAGCGAAGCCGAGCACGCGGTGATGGAGGCGCTGTGGGAACGCAGCCCGCTGACCGCGACCGAAGTGTGCGACACGGTCTGCCGGACACGCGACTGGAGCCTGCCGACCGTCAAGACGCTGCTCTCGCGGCTGGTGCAGAAGGGCGCGATCGAGACCCGGCCTGACGGGCGCCGCTTCCTCTATTCGCCGCTGCTGGAGCGGGCGGACTATGTCGGCGAGGAATCGCAGCGGCTGGTTGACCGGTTGTTTGGCGGGCGTGCCGCGCCGCTGTTTGCGCACCTCGCAGAAGCCGAGGCGCTTACCCCCGAGGACATTGCCGAGATCGAGGCGCTGCTGAAGGAGCTCAAGCCATGACCGGCTGGCTGCTCGACACGCTGGTGTGGACCGGCGCCCTGATCGCGCTGGTGCTGGTCCTGCGGCGCCCGGTGGCGCGCCATTTCGGCCCGCGTGCAGCATACGCGCTGTGGCTGCTCCCGTTCGCCCGTCTGATCCTTCCACCGATCAAGCTGCCCGCATTTCTCGCTCCGGAGCAACCGGATACACCGGTGGCTTTCGTCCTGACCGGGGATGTGGCGGCCCTGCCAGCGCCGCCAGTGCCGGTGGCC
The DNA here is from genome assembly GCA_023384025.1 of Sphingomonadaceae bacterium. GTDB lineage: Bacteria > Pseudomonadota > Alphaproteobacteria > Sphingomonadales > Sphingomonadaceae > 34-65-8. The sequence goes on along the minus strand of JAHDXX010000033.1, from coordinate 2,500 downwards.
GAGCCGTTCGACTGGGCCGGGCTGATGCTGGCGGTGTGGCTGGTGGGCGCGGTGTTGTTCCTCGCCCGGCGCTTTGCCCTTTATGCCCGGATGCGGCGCGAGCTGCTGGCGGAGGCTGTGCCGGTCGGGCAGGCCGGGCGGGTGCGGCTGATCGAGACACCACTGGCGCCGTCGCCGGTCGCATTCGGGGTGATCGACAAGGTTGTGGCATTGCCCCCTGCCTTCATGGCTTCGGCTGACCGGACCGCGCGCGACCTCGCGCTGGCGCACGAGCTTGCCCACCATCGCGGGCGGGACCTGATCGCCAACTTCGCGGTCCAGCCCCTGTTCGCGCTGCACTGGTTCAACCCGCTCGGCTGGCTCGGCTGGGACGCGATGCGGCGCGACCAGGAAGCCGCTTGCGACGCCCGGGTGGTGGAAGGGATCGCCCGGCCTGAAAAGGCGGCTTACGCGGCGCTGATTGCCGGGCTTGCTGCCGGACCCAACATTGCCCTGGCCGCGCCGATGGCGTGCCCGGTCCTGGGCGAGAAAAGCATTATCCAACGCCTGAGGAGCCTGACCATGAACGATATCTCCCCCCGCCGCCGCCTGCTCGGCCGCGCGCTGGTGGCCGGCGGTCTGATCGCCCTGCCGCTGACCGCTTCTGTGAGCTATGCGACGCAGGACGCACAGGAAACACCGGGCGAGCCGGCGACGGTGGAAAAGGAAACACGGAAGAAGGTGATTATTGTCGACCGTTCGGACGGAGGAACGGCGAGCAATGCCAATGTCTACACCCGGACCACTGCGGATGGCGACAAGACGATCATCGTCAAGTCAAGTGAGCCACTCGCGGATGAAGAAGTTGACCGTCGGGTCGCGGACGCGGAGGCCCGTATGACCAGCGCTCTCGCGATGGATTTGACGAGCGACACCGGCGAAGGCACTCCCCATAGGGAACGACGGATAATCATCCGGTCGAACGAGGGGCTGAGCGAAGAAGAACGCGCCCGGATCCGTGCGGAAATCCAGTCCGAAATGAAGAACATGGAAGGCGAACTTGCCGAAGCCCGCAAGGAGCACCGCATCGCCATGATCGAAATGCGCCGGGCAGTGGGCGACGACATGACCCGCATCGATGTCGACTGCAAGGATGGCGCCGGCAAGGGCGGCTGGGAGCAGAAGGGCGGCAAGAAGGTCATGATCCTGTGCAAGACCGATGTGACCGCTTCGGCCCTGTCCGGCCTGCGCGAAGCGCGCGACGAGATCGCCCGCGATGCGAACCTGACCGGGGAGATCCGTGCCGAAGTGCTCAAGGCACTCGACGAGCAGATCGCGAGGATGTCCAAGTCGGAAGAGTAAGTCGCCGACAGTCCCGGGCGAACCGATCCTTTCCACCTGAACCAGAAGGGCGTGCCGCGCGCGGTGCGCCCTTCACCTGTCAGGCGGCGTTCAGGTGGAATTCAGTTCACCGCTATCAGAAAACGCTTCATCGCAGGCGAGGAGGATGGAATGCGGACGGAACGGAGCCCGGGGATCAAGTTGCTGCTGACCGGGCTGGTCGCCGCTGTCCTGATCGTGCCGCTGATGATGGTCTACGCCCTCGTGTGGGACCGGCAGAACCAGGCCCAGACCGCGCAGAGTGCAATCGTCGAAGGCTGGGGCGGGCCGCAAGTCATCGCCGGGCCGGTCATTGCCATCCCCTATCGTACCACCGAACAGCAATCGAGCGTGGAGGACGGGCGCAGCGTGACCCGCACGGTCACGCTCGACAAGACACTCTATCTCTCGCCTGACAGCAACCGGGTGACCACGTCGATTTCGCCCGAAGAGAAGCAGAAATCGATCTATCGCACGGTCCTGTTTGCCGCTGAAATCAAGGGCGAGGCGCGCTTTGCCTTGCCGCGCGATCTTGCCCGGTTCGGCATTCCCGCCGAGCAGTTGCAATGGGACAAGGCGCAATTGCGCATCGGCGTGTCCGACGCGCGCGGGCTCACCGATGGCGGGCGCCTGACCGTCGCGGGCGAGGAGCTCGACCTGCGCCCGGGCAGCGGCCCTGCGGCAACCGGCGGGCAGGGTTTCTTCGCATTCCTGCCGTGGGACGGCAGCGGCGAGCTGGCGGTGTCCTATGCCTATGGCCTGCGCGGCAGCCGCTCGCTCAGTCTGGTTCCGCGTGGCGGGGTGACGGACTGGAAAGTCACCTCGAGCTGGCCCAGCCCGAGTTTCCATGGCTCGTTCCTGCCCACCCGGCCCGAGGTCACGGCTGACGGGTTCACCGCCGAATACCGGATCGACAAGCTCGCGCTCGGCCAGCCGCCGGTCTCGACCAGCGATTATGGCCCGCCGCCGGTCGATTACAGCCGCGATAGCTATTCCTCCGAACCGATGATCGTGGCCGAGGCGGCGGGCGATGCTTCGGCAAGGAGCAGCCGCGCGATCAGCGTTGACCTGGTCGAACCGGTCAACCTCTATTCCAAAGTCGACCGGGCGGTGAAGTACGGCTTCCTGTTTATCGGCTTTA
>JAHDXX010000316.1:1474-2248 GCA_023384025.1 Sphingomonadaceae bacterium | reverse complement strand
GACATCGCAGGCCACAAGAAGCATCTCGTGACGACTTACCTTACCGCGCTGATGCTGCCCGGCGTCGCCGCCTTCCTGATCCCGGGTCGGCTGATGAACGTGATGCTGCTGGGCTATTAATGGATATCCTCCCCCATTGGGGGAGGTGGCAGCGCGCAGCGCTGACGGAGGGGGCCGGTCCCGTTGAGTGGGCGTGGCCCCCTCCGACCCGCCTTGTGGCGGGCCACCTCCCCCAGACGGGGAGGATTTGGACGGCCTAATCGCCGTAGCTGATCCGGACCTGCCCCGCTGCATCGCGCGCGGTGCGGCGGGCACTGTCGGTGTCCCCGGCCGTGGCCAGCGCCACGCCCATCCGGCGGTAAGGGCGGCTGGTCGGCTTGGCAAAGATGCGGACATCGGCCCCGCCCGCCATCGCTTCGGCGAGGCCGGAGTAGGAGACGGTCTCGCTGTCCCGATCCGCCAGGATCACCGCGCTCGCGGCAGGGCGCGCCCGCAGTTCGGCGGGCACGTGCAACCCCATGATCGCGCGGGCGTGCAGGTCGAACTCGGTCAGGTTCTGGCTCACCAGCGTGACCATGCCGGTATCGTGCGGGCGCGGGGACAGCTCGGAGAAGATCACTTCCTCGCCCTTCACAAAGAACTCGACCCCGAACAGGCCCCAGCCCTTGCCGCCCCCTTGCAATGCTTCGACCACTTTCGCGGCCATATCCTGCGCCTGCGCCACGGCGCTGTCGCCCATCGGCGTCGGCTGCCAGCTTTCCTGGTAGTCGCCGC
>JAHDXX010000316.1:0-1464 GCA_023384025.1 Sphingomonadaceae bacterium | reverse complement strand
ATCCCCCCGGCATGGCGTACGGTCAGGAGAGTAATCTCGTAGTCGAAGTCGACGAACTGCTCGACGATCACCCGCGCCCGGTCGCCGCGCATCCCGGCGACGGCATAGTCCCACGCGGCCTCCAGCTCGTCCGGCCCGTCGACCTTGCTCTGGCCCTTGCCGCTGGAGGACATGACCGGCTTGATCACGCAGGGAAAGCCGGTGAACGCCGCCGCGTCACGTACCTCGCCAAGGCTCTCGGCATAGCGATAGCGCGAAGTGACAAGGCCCAGCTCGCCCGCCGCCAGATCGCGGATTGCATCACGGTTCATGGTCAGCTGGGTCGCGCGGGCAGAAGGCACCACGTTGAACCCTTCGGCTTCCAGCTCCGCCAGCACTTCAGTGCGGATCGCCTCGATCTCGGGCACGATATAATCGGGCCGGTGCTTCTCGGCGACCGCGCGCAGCGCCGCGCCATCGAGCATCGAGAACACCTCGCGCCCGTCCGCCAGCTGCATTGCAGGGGCGTTGTCATAGGCATCGCAGGCAATCACCCGCGCGCCCAGCCGCTTGGCCGAAATGACAAACTCGCGCCCCAGCTCACCCGAGCCGAGCAGCAGGATCATGGCGGTGTGGCCGGTCATGCGGCTCAGGCCGCCTCGTCGCTTGCATCCAGCCCATAGGCGGTGTGCAGCACGCGGACGGCGAGTTCGGTTTCGTCCTCGTCGATCATCACGCTGACCTTGATCTCGCTGGTGGAGATCGCCTGGATGTTGATGCCCCGGTCGGACAGCGCGCGGAACATGGTGCTGGCGACGCCCGCGTGGCTCTTCATGCCGACGCCGACCACGCTGATCTTGGCGATCTTGCTGTCGGTGATGATCCGGTTGTAGCCGATCACATCGCGCTTGTCCTCCAGCAGCGCCTGCGCGCGGGCGAGGTCGGCCTGCGGGACGGTGAAGGTCACGTCGGTCTCGCCCTTGTCGCGGCCGACGTTCTGGATGATCATGTCGACGTTGATGCTGGCGGCAGCGAGCGGTTCGAAGATGTTGGCGACCGCGCCGGGCCGGTCGGGCACGCGGGTGAGGATCACCTTGGCTTCGTTCTTGTCGTGCGCGATCCCGGTTACAAGCTGGCGTTCCATCTCGCCGTTCTCCACCAATTGGTCCATTTCCTCTTCCGACACGATCATCGTGCCGGGCAAATCGTCGGCAGGCACGGCATCGTCGCCGAGGAAGCTGGAGAGCACCTGCACCCGCACCCCTTCCTTCATGGCGAGGCTGACCGAGCGGGTCTGGAGCACCTTCGCGCCCACCGAGGCCAGTTCGAGCATTTCCTCGTAAGTGACCGCCTTCTGCTTCTTCGCCTTGGCGACGATGCGCGGATCGGTGGTGTAGACCCCGTCGACATCGGTGTAGATGTCGCACCGGTCGTCCTTGACAGCCGCCGCAACTGCCACCGCGATGGTGTCACTGCCACCGCGCC
>JAHDXX010000315.1 GCA_023384025.1 Sphingomonadaceae bacterium | reverse complement strand
TGAAATGCTAGTTCCAGCCTTTCATCAGCAACATTTCGAGATCCAACAATCTTGCTAATGACAGGGTTAGTATCCTTACCGTCGGCGGTCCCATTCGCAACTAACGCTTCGTGCTTCCTCCTCGTGTTATTTTTGTAACCAATGAACCGAGACGGTGCGAAGGCAATCACACGTCCGAACTGGTAGGGATAGAATACCGCTCCCGCCCTGACCCAGTCGGCGAATTTGCTCCGATCAGGGGAGTCTGAATGGATTGCATCAATCAATGTGTCGACATTTCGCTCGATGTCGGAGAGAGTTTCGACAAACAATGACTTATTCCCCTTCAGGCGGCATATTGTGCCCCAACAGGCGGAGCATATCCGCGCCGCATTCGACCACGTTGCTGCCCGGGCCGTAGATGCCCTGCACCCCGGCCTCGCGCAGGAAGTCGTAGTCCTGCGGCGGGATCACGCCGCCGGCGACGACCTTGATGTCGGCCCGGCCCGCTTCGCGCAGCAGGTTGATCAGTTCGGGGATCAGGGTCTTGTGCCCGGCGGCGAGCGAGCTGGCTCCGATGGCATCGACTCCGTGCTCCAGCGCCATCGCCACCGTTTCGGGCGGGGTCTGGAACAGCGGGCCGGAGATCACCTCGAAACCCATGTCGGTAAACGCGCTGGCGATCACGTTCGCGCCGCGGTCGTGCCCGTCCTGGCCCATCTTGGCGACCATGATCTTCGGCTTGCGGCCCAGGCGACGCTCGACCGCTTCCACGCCCTCGACCACCTGCGCCCAGCGCCGGTCGAATTCGTAGGCCGATTTGTAGACCCCGCGCACCGGCTTCGGCGTCGCATCATGGCGGCCGAACACGGCTTCCATGGCAGAGGAGATTTCGCCCAGCGTGGCATCATGCCGCGCGGCTTCGACCGCGAGGGCGAGGAGATTCCCGCGCAAATCCGTTCGGGCTGAGCTTGTCGAAGCCCCGTCCTTATCTTTGGCACCGGCGCTCGAAGAAAAAGGCAGCCCTTCGACCGGCTCAGGGCGAACGGATGGGGGAGCGGAGCGCGCCCCTTCCTCCAGCGCCTTCAGCGCCGCCTGGCAGGCGGCCTCGTCACGGCCCGCGCGCACCGCCTTCAGCCGCGCGATCTGGCTGTCGCGCACGGCGTGGTTGTCGACCTCCAGCGTTTCTATCTGCTGCTCTTCGGCGAGGCGGTACTTGTTGACCCCGACGATCACCGTCGTGCCCCGGTCGATCCCGGTCTGCTTCTGCGCCGCCGCCGTCTCGATCGCCGCCTTGGGCTTGCCGGTGGCGACATAGGCGGTCATCCCGCCCGCCGCCTCGACTTCCTCGATCAGCGTCCACGCCTCGTCCACCAGGGTCTGGGTCAACGCCTCGATGTAGTACGAGCCACCGAGCGGATCGACCACGTTGCAGATGCCGCTCTCCTCCTGCAGCACCAGCTGTGTGTTGCGGGCGATCCGGGCGGAGAAATCGGTCGGCAGGGCAATCGCTTCGTCGAGTGCATTGGTGTGGAGCGACTGCGTGCCGCCGAGCGTTGCCGCCAGCGCCTCGATCGTGGTGCGGATGACGTTGTTGTAGGGGTCCTGCTCCTGCAGCGAGACGCCCGAGGTCTGGCAATGGGTGCGCAGCATCTTGCTGCGTTCGCTCTTCGCACCGAGCCCGTCCATCACCCGCCACCACAGCGTGCGCGCGGCGCGCAGTTTGGCGATCTCCATGAAGAAGTTCATGCCGATGCCAAAGAAGAACGACAGGCGCCCGGCGAAGGCATCGATATCGAGGCCCGTCGCCATGGCGCGGGTGGCGTATTCCTTGCCGTCGGCAATGGTGAAGGCGAGTTCCTGGACCGCCGTCGCCCCGGCCTCGTGCATGTGATAGCCGGAGATCGAAATGCTATTGAATTTCGGCATGTTGGCCGAAGTAAACGCGATAATGTCAGATACGATCCGCATAGAGGGTTCGGGCGGATAGATATAGGTATTGCGGACCATGAACTCCTTGAGGATGTCGTTCTGGATGGTCCCGTCGAGCTTGTCCTGGCTCACCCCCTGGCGTTCCGCCGCGACGATGAAGAACGCCAGCACCGGGATCACCGCGCCGTTCATGGTCATGCTGACCGACATCTGGTCGAGCGGGATGCCGTCGAACAGGATTTCCATGTCGCGCACGGTGTCGATCGCGACGCCGGCCTTGCCGACATCGCCGACGACGCGCGGATGGTCGCTGTCGTAGCCCCGGTGGGTGGCGAGGTCG
>JAHDXX010000032.1:12114-19073 GCA_023384025.1 Sphingomonadaceae bacterium | reverse complement strand
CTCCCCTGAAGGGGAGGGGTGAACATGCGCATCCTCGTCACCAACGACGATGGCGTCCACGCCCCCGGCATTGCCTTGCTCGAAGAGATCGCCCGGCAGTTCAGCGACGACGTGTGGGTGGTCGCCCCGGCGGACAACCAGACCGGCGCGGGGCACTCCCTCACGCTGTCGAGCCCGGTCCGCCTGCGCAAGCATACCGAGCGCCGCTGGTCGGTTACCGGCACGCCGACCGATGCGGTGACCATGGGCCTCAAGGTCGTGCTCGACAGCCCGCCCGACCTGATCCTCTCTGGCATCAACGCGGGCGCCAATCTGGGCGACGACATCACCTATTCGGGCACTGTCAGCGCGGCGATGGAAGGGGCGCTGGCGGGTATCCGCTCGATCGGGCTGAGCCAGGTCATGGGCCCGGACGCGCCCGCATCGGGCGACCGTTTCGCCGCTGCACGCGGTTGGTCGGCCAGAGCGATCGCCCCGCTGCTTGACGCGCCTTTCGCTCCGCGCACGCTTGTCAGTATCAATTTCCCCGCGCTCGAACCTGATGCGGTGCAGGGCATCCGCGTCGCGCGACAGGGCTTCCATGACTATGCTCGCGGCACGGTCGAGGAACGGCGCGATCCACGGGGATTCCGCTACTACTGGTTCGGGCTCGACGCAGTCGAGCACACGCGCGGGCACGACAGTGATCTGGAAGCGGTCGAGGATGGCTATGTCTCGGTCACCCCGCTGCAGCTGGAATTGACCCATGCGGCCTCGCTCGGCGTGCTCAAGGAAAGGTATCGCGGATGAAACGGCTCGCCCTCGCACTCCTTGCCCCCCTGCTCCTCGCCAGCACCAACCCGGCGACCGAGACCGAGCACGTGGTCGAAGAAGGCGAGACACTGGGCGGGATCGCCAACCGCGCCGGGGTGCCCGCAGCAGTGATCGCGGCCGCCAATGGCCTCGCCGAACCCTATTCGGTGCAGAAGGGCCAGAAGCTGGTCATCCCGCGCCAGCGGAGCCATGTGGTCAAGGCAGGCGAGACCGGCTTTGCCATCGGCATGGAATATGGCGTGCCGTTCGAACAGATCGCCATCGCCAACGGGCTGGAGCCGCCTTACACCGTCCGCCCCGGGCAACGCCTGATCATCCCCGCCGTGCTTAAGTCCGCACCGCCTGCGCCCAAGCCGCGCGAGACGCCCTATTTCCGCTGGCCGCACGACGGCAAGGTGATCCTGGGCTTTGCCAAGCGCCCCGACGGCGGCGGGCATGACGGGATCGATTTCGCGGTCAAGCCCGGCGACATGGTCCGCGCATCGTCCAGCGGCACGGTGATCCGCGTGGACGAGAAGCACCCGCGGTTCGGGCGGCTGGTCGTGCTCGACCATGGCCACGGGTGGCTGACCGCCTATGGCCACCTGGCCCGGGTGACCGTCAAGAAAGGCGACGTGGTCAAGACCGGCGAGCGGATCGGCATCGCCGTGGCGCCTGAACTGCACTTCGAGATCCTCAAGGACGACAAGGAAATGAACCCGGTCGAACGGCTGCCCAAGCGGAAGACCCGGTGAGCAGATTCGGCGACAGGCTTGGCCTCGGCGGCAGACGCCGGTTGCAGGCGATCGACCGCAAGCCGCTGACCCGTGCGGTGCGCGTGCCGGTATGGGGCGATGTCGCAATCCGGCTCGGCCTTGCCTTCCTGCTGCTGGCCATGGTGGTGCTGATCCACTGGTACGACCGCGCAGGGCTGGTCGATCATTACGACGGCGAGGTCAGCTTTCTCGACGTGGTCTATTTCACCATGATCTCCGTCACCACGACGGGCTTCGGCGACATCGCTCCGATCAGCGACCGGTCGCGCCTGATCGAAGCCGTGATCGTCACCCCGGTGCGGATCGCGGTGCTCTTCATCTTTGTCGGCACGGCCTCCAATTTCGTTATCAAGCGCAGCTGGGAGAAATGGCGCATGGCACGCATCCAGAAACAGCTGTCGGACCATATCGTGGTGCTCGGCTACGGCATTTCCGGCTCGGAATCGGTCGCCGAACTGATCGAACGGGGCACCGATCCGCGCAGCATCGTGGTGATCGATCCGGGCGAAGACCGCATTGCGCGCGCCCAGAAGATGGGCTGCAACGTCATGGTGGCCGATGCCACCCGCGACGACACGCTGGAGGCGGTCCGCATCCGCGAAGCGAAAACCGTGCTGGTGTCCGCCGGGCGTGACGACACCTCGATCCTGATCGTGCTGACTGTACGACACCTTGCCCCCGATGTGCCGATCAGCGTGGTCGTGCGCGCGTCGGACAACGAACTGCTGGCGCGGCAGGCGGGCGCCAACAATGTGATCAATCCGGTCCGCTTCACCGGCCTGTTGCTGGCCGGAAGCGCGGAAGGCGCGCATATCGCCGACTACCTCGCCGACCTCGCCTCGGTCAGCGGGCGGGTGCAGCTGGTCGAGCGCAAGGTGACTTCGGCGGAGATCGGCAAGCCGATTTCGGAGCTCGTTTCCGGCGGGCGCGGGCTCAGGATTTACCGCGATGGCGAGGCGATCGGATACTGGGAAGAAGGCTGCAAGTCACTCCAGCCGGGTGACGTCGTGGTCGAGATCGTCCCGACCGAGAATGGCGCCACCAACGGCGATGGTCCCGGCCACGCCTGACCGGCGCGGTTCAAGTCACTTCCATTCGAGCGACAGCGTGCCTCCAGCAGGCGTGTTGTGCCAGTCGTCCGAGAACGCGGAAACGCCGCCCCGGATCGCGCCCAGCTTCTGCGGCACACCATCAGGTGCCGGAACATGGGACGCCCGCCAGCCGGCTTCGGCCATGGCCATGATCCCGGCATCGTCTGCATCGCCTAACCAGCTTTCCGCTTCGAAGCATTCGACCAGTCGTTCGGCCTGGAGCAGCTCGACGATCTCGTCACCGGGCACGCTGGCACGTTTGGCGCTGGCATGGCCGGCTGCTGCCGCCATCGCGCCGACCGCCGCCGGGTCCATCCCGGCTGCCACCAGGCCCCAGAAGCCGCGCATCATATGAAGTTCCCGCTCGACAAAATAGTGAAAGGCGTCGTGCGGGACCGGCCCCTTCTTGGGAAAGTCGAACGCGGCCCGCGTCCCGTCGTCACGCACGATAGCGATGTGATCGGCTCTTGCACCCTTGGTCATCGTGATGCGCATCGTAAGTCAGTAGCGCAAACGCCCGCCGCAGTGTAGGGGCCGCGCCACGATGACTGCCCCCACCACCTCGATCAACACTGTCATTCCTGACCAGAAGAAGGTCGGGATGGTTTCCCTCGGCTGCCCCAAGGCGCTGGTCGATTCCGAACGTATCCTCACCCGGCTGCGCGCTGACGGCTATGCCATGAGCCCCGACTATGCCGGGGCTGACGTAGTGCTGGTCAACACCTGCGGGTTCCTCGATTCCGCCAAGGAGGAAAGCCTCGCCGCGATCGGCGAGGCCATTGTCGAAAACGGGCGCGTGATCGTGACCGGGTGCATGGGCGAGGAAGCCGACGCGATCCGCGCCGCCCATCCGCAGGTGCTCGCCATCACCGGCGCGCATCAGTACGAGCAGGTGGTCGAAGCGGTCCACACCCATGCCCCGCCCTCGCAAGGCCCCTTCGTCGACCTGATCCCGCAGCCTGCAGGGCTCAAGCAGCGAAGCGATAGCCCAGACAATTATGTCAAGCTTACCCCGCGGCACTACAGCTACCTGAAGATTTCCGAGGGCTGCAACCACTCCTGCGCCTTCTGCATCATCCCGCAGCTGCGCGGAAAACTTGCCAGCCGCCGGGTCGACGCAGTCTTGCGCGAAGCGGAGAAGCTGGTCGCGGCGGGCACGAGGGAACTGCTGGTGATCAGCCAGGACACTTCGGCCTACGGGGTCGATATCCGGCACGAGGAACGCGAGTGGAAGGGCCGCGCAGTCCGTGCGCACATGACCGATCTGGCCCGCGAACTGAGCCAGCTGCGCACCCCCGACGGCGAGCAGCCGTGGGTGCGGCTGCACTATGTCTACCCCTACCCCCATGTCGACGCGGTGATCCCGCTGATGGCCGAGGGGCTGCTGACGCCCTATCTCGACATCCCGTTTCAGCATGCCAGCCCGAAAGTGCTGAAGGCGATGAAGCGCCCGGCGAACGAAGCGAAGGTGCTCGAGCGCCTGAAATCGTGGCGCGAAATCTGCCCCGAGATTGCGATCCGCTCCAGCTTCGTCGTCGGCTTCCCCGGCGAGACCGAAGACGATTTCCGCTACCTGCTTGACTGGCTCGAAGAAGCCCAGCTCGACCGGGTCGGCGCGTTCCGGTTCGAGCCGGTTGAAGGCGCACAGGCCAATATCTTGCCCGACCCGGTGCCCGAAGCGGTCAAGGAAGAGCGCTACGCCCGGATCATGGAAGTGACCGAGCGGATCAGCGCGGCCAAACTCGCAGCCAAGGTCGGCAAGGTTATCCCGGTGATCATCGACGAAGTCGGCGAGCCGGACGAAGACGGCGATGTCGGCGCAACCGGTCGCAGCCAGGCCGACGCCCCGGAAATCGACGGTGCCGTCTACCTGCGCAACGTGCCCGCCTCGCTCCGGCCGGGCGACCTAGCCACGGTCGTGATCGAGGACGCCGACGCACACGACCTGTATGGCGTGATCGATTCTGCACAATAGGCACGCGTTCCCCTGGCGGGAAACCGGCGCGCCAGTTGCCAGTTAGGTCACCATGCTCGTCGCCATTTCCGCCCGTTTCGCCTTCACGACTGAAGTGCCGACCGATGTCCTGCTGCAATTCGAGGCTGCCGCGCTGCCCGAACAGCGCATTGTTTCGTCCGATTGCCGGATGAGCGAAGCGCGGCACATGGCGCAGGTCTCGGCCGAGGACGGCATAGGCGAACGAATCTGGCTCGACGTCGATGGCCGGTTCGAGGTCGATTATCGCGCCGATGTCGAGGTCCAGCGGCTGACCCCGGACATCGCCACGCTGCACAGCCTTGCCCCGCACGACTTGCCCGGGGAGACGGTCCACTACCTGCTCGACTCCCGCTATTGCCCGGCCGACAATTTCCAGCCGTTCGTCGCGGCAGAATTCGGCGACACCAGCGGCGGAGCAAGGATCGAGGCGATCCGCGCGTGGATAGCAGAACACCTGACTTATGCCTCTGGAAGCAGCCATGCCGCCACCGACGCCCGCGATACTTTCGTCGAGCGACGCGGGGTATGCCGGGACTTTGCCCACCTGCTGGTCACGCTTGCGCGCGCATCGGCGATCCCGGCGCGCTATGTCGCTTGCTATGCCCCGGGCGTGACCCCGCCCGATTTCCACGCCGTGGCCGAGGTGTTCCTTGCCGATCCGACGGTTGCGGGTGGGGGAGCATGGTATCTTGTCGACGCGACCGGGATGGCGGACCCGGCGCAGACGGTAAAGATCGGCGTCGGGCGCGACGCGGCCGACGTCAGCTTCCTCACCTCATTCGGCACCAGCGCGTTCCACGGAGCGATGGTTTCCGCCGGGCCTGCCTGAATATGTATGCGGCGCGTGGCATTGCCCGCGCACAGTGCTAGGTTCTTCCTTCTGTTGGCTGGCAGCGGGGAATACAGGATGGATCTGGTCACGGTCGATATCGGCGGCACGCACGCCCGCTTTGCACTGGCCAGCGTCAATGCCGATGGCACGATCTCGCTGGGCGAGCCGGAGACGCTCCACACCGTCGACCACGCCAGTTTCCAGACCGCGTGGGAAGATTTTTGCGCCCGCATGGGTGGCACCCTGCCCCGCGCAGTGTCGATGGCGATTGCCGGCCCGGTCGGCGGCGAAGTGATCCGTTTCACCAACAACCCGTGGATTATCCGCCCGGCGCTGGTGCAGGAAAAGCTCGGGGTCGACCGGTTCACGCTGGTCAACGATTTCGCCGCGGTCGCCCACGCTGTCGCCCGCGCGGACGAAAGCCAGTTTCTCGATCTGACCGGCCCCGACGCCCCGCTTGCCCGTGAAGGCACGATCAGCGTTATCGGCCCTGGCACCGGGCTCGGCGTCGCGCACCTGTGGCGCTCCGGTAGCCAGTACCGGGTGCAAGCGACCGAAGGCGGGCATATCGACTTCGCCCCGCTCGACAGCATCGAGGACGCGATCCTCGCGCGCTTGCGCAAGCGCCACAACCGCGTTTCGGTGGAGCGGGTAGTGGCCGGCCCGGGCATCGTCGACATCTACCTCGCGCTTGCCGCGATGGAGGGCCGCGCCGTGGCCGAACCCGAAGCGATCGATATCTGGAGCAAGGGCACCAGCGGGGAAGACAGCCTCGCCGCTGCCGCAGTCGACCGGTTCTGCCTCTCGCTCGGCTCGGTCGCGGGGGATATTGCCCTCGCCCAGGGCGGGTTTGGCGGCGTGGTAATCGCGGGCGGGCTGGGTTACCGCATCCGCGACACGCTGCTCGCCTCGGGCTTCGCCCAGCGGTTCCGGGCCAAGGGCCGGTTCGAAAGCCTGATGGCCTCGATCCCGGTCAAGCTGATTGTCCATCCCCAGCCCGGCCTGTTCGGCGCTGCCGCGGCCTTCGCCAGCGAACACGGGAACGCCGCATGAAGACCGTTGCCGAACTGACCGACCGCCTGGGCGAACTGCACCGGCGCACGCGCGAAACGCCATTGTTTAACCCGGTGTTCCAGCTCTCGCTCGACCTGTCGCGCGAACTGGAAAGCGGTGCGCTCGATCTCGGGCAGCTGGCGTCGCTCATCAGCGAGCTGGAGTGTGACGGGCTGAAGAGCCGGGCCACGCGGCTCCGCAGCCTGGTGGGCCATGCCGACGGGCTAAGCCATGACGACAGTGACGGGTTCGAAGCGTTCCAGGCCCGCTGGGAGCAGCCGCAGCTCCATGCCGTGTTCACCGCACACCCGACTTTCCTGCTGAGCCCGGCGCAGGCCGGGGCGGTGGCGCAGGCAGCCTCGTCAAGCGACGCGATCGACGAAAGCGTCTGTGCGGCCCCTGGGGAACGCACAGCGATC
>JAHDXX010000032.1:2255-12104 GCA_023384025.1 Sphingomonadaceae bacterium | reverse complement strand
GCTGGAACATGAGCACCGCGAGGCGATGGCGGCGATGGCCCGGGCGCAGGATGCGCGCGACACGATCGTCACCGGGCTACTCACCACAGCACGCGAACGCTGGCCGGACCAATGGCATGCACTGCGGCCGGTACCGTTCCGTTTCGCGACCTGGGTCGGCTACGACATGGACGGGCGGACCGATATCGGCTGGCATACCTCGATTGCCTTCCGCCTGCAGGAAAAGGCCGAGCGTCTCGCCCGGTATACGGCCAGCCTGGAAGCGATCGACCCGGCGCATGCCTTGCTCGACACACTGCGGCCCGCGACCGCGTTCGCGCGCGACAGCGCGGCAGAGTTTTCGGGCGATCTTTCCAGCGGGGAAGCCTTTGCTGCTGCCGCCAACCGGCTGACTGCAGGGAGTTCCGATAACCTGCTGTCGCTCGCTCCGCTGATCGCCCGGCTCGAGGCGGAAGCCGGGGGCGCGGTGACTGACTGCGCGGTGGCCCTGCGCACCCTCGCTGCAGCCATGCGGGCCGACGGGCTGGGGATGGGCTGGATCCATTTCCGGGTCAACGCCAAGCAGCTCCACAACGCAATCCGTCGCCGCCTGCCCGAAGGCGAGGCGATCGATCTTGCCAGCAGGAGCGCGCTGGCGACCCTGCGCCGGATGGTCGAGGAAGCTCGCCCGCTCAGAACCAACTTCGCCGCGCTGGCGACGGAAAGCAGCACGGCCATCCGCCAGTTCATCGCCATGGCGCAGATCCTGCACCATATCGATGCCGACGCCCCGATCCGGATGCTGGTGGCCGAGTGCGAGCAGCCTGCGACCGTGCTCGCCGCGCTATATTTTGCGAAGCTGTTCGGGGTCGATGGGAAAGTCGATGTCTCGCCGCTATTCGAGACCGAAACCGCGCTGGAACATGGCGGACGCTTCCTCGACGCCCTGCTCGCTGAGCCTGCCTATCGCGACTACGCCCGCGGCCGGGGCCGGGTGTCGATCCAGACCGGCTTTTCCGACGCGGGGCGGTTTGTCGGGCAAATCCCGGCCAGCCTCGCGATCGAGCGATTGCAGGGGCGATTGGCCGAAGCAATGGCCGCCAACGGCCTGACCGATGTCGCCGCGCTGGTGTTCAACACCCATGGCGAGAGCATGGGGCGCGGGGCTCATCCGGTATCACTCAGGGACCGGCTCGAATGGCCGCTGTCACCGTGGGCACGGCGCCGTTTCGCCCGGGCGGGCATCCGGATCGAACCCGAAGCAAGTTTCCAGGGTGGCGACGGCTACATGTTCTTCTCCACGCCCGAGCTGGCGCTGGCAACGCTGGAGCGGATTGCGGAGCTGCGCCCGGCAGACACGGACCCTGCGGCAGCGGCGGACGCATTCTACCGCCGAACCGACCTCAGCCTCGATTTCTACCGCGCAATCAAGGAGCATCAGCGCGACCATCTCGAAAGCCGCACCTATTCACGCGCGATCACCGCGTTCGGGCTGGGGCTGCTCAACCAGACCGGCAGCCGCGTGTCGCGCCGCCAGAGCGACATCAACGCCGACCGCGAAATGAGCCTGCGCCAGATCCGGGCGATCCCGCACAACGCGATCCTGCAACAGCTCGGTTATCCGGTAAACGTGATTGCCGGGGTTGGCAGCGCGGCGGAGAGCAACCGTGAGGAACTGGCCGCCCTGCTTGCAGAAAGCCCGCGCGGGCGGCAGATTGTGCGGCTGGTGCGCGCAGCCAATGCGCTCGCGAGCATCAAGACCGTGGCTGCCTTCGGCGAGCTGTTCAATTCCGCCTATTGGGCCAGCCGCACCTATCGCGGCACCGAAGACCACATCGCCGGGGCCTGCGCCGCACTCGCCGAGTATCTCGTCGGCGACGACCGCACCGGGGTATTCCGCCGTCTTGCGAGCCGGTTGCGGATCGATGCGCTCAAGCTCCACCGCTTGCTTGACCTGTTGCCCGAAGAAGCTCCCCTGCCTGAACGCGAAGCGGTGCGGCGGCGGATCGGCGTGCTCCAGGCGCTGCGGCTGGCGCTGCTCCAGCACATGTTCCTGCGCGCGGTGTCCGTCCCTTCGTTCAGTCGCGCCAACGACATCAGTCGCCGCGACGTGATCGAGATGGTGATGACGCTGCGGATCGACGATGCCCTCGACCAGCTGCGCCGCGCCTTCCCGGTGCGGATCCCCGGGCCGGGCGATTTCACGCTCGACGAGGCGTCCGACTATCCCGACGGGGGCGAGGAAGGCTACGCCGCGATCGAGCGCGACTACATCGCTCCGATCGAGCAGGCCAATGCCCTGGCGCTGCGCATCTCGACCGCCATTGCCAACGAATTCGGCGCGCACGGCTAGATCAGGTTCGCGCCGTGCTGCCCCGTGTTATGAGGTGGACTGGCACCCGGCGGCGGGCCTCGCCTTCCTCGGTGCCAAGCACCGCCTCGACCAGCGCCGCACCCGCCTGGGCGGGGTCGGGTCCGATGGTGGTGAGCGGGGGGCGGCTGAACCGGCCGGCGAGCAGATCATCGAACCCGATCACCCCGATGTCCTGCGGCACCGCGAGGTCAGCCGCAGCGAAGGCGTCCATCGCGCCCAATGCCATCGCGTCACAGGCAGCAAACACCGCATCCACCCCATCGCTGCGCTCGACCAGACGCTGCGCAGCGCGACGGCCTTCTTCCTCGCGGGTGGCGGCGTTGACCGTGGCGACCAGGCGCGGTTCCAGCCCGGCATCGCGCATGGCCGCAGCGTAACCTTCCCATCGTTCGGTAAACTGCACTTGCGGAGTATCGAGCGCGCCAAGGAAGCAGGGGTTGCGGTATCCGCTTGCCAGCAGGTGCTCGACCGCGAGCCGTCCGGCAGCATGGTTGTCCGAGCGGACCCATTCCAGCTCGTCGAACGGTGAACCCCAGTAGACCACCTTGCGCCCGCCCGCTTCGAGCTTGCGGAAATAATCCCACGCGGGCTCATTGGTGGTGGTGCCGATCACCACCAGCCCGTCAGCCCAACCACGTTCCTGATAGTGTCCGAACAGCCGCTCCTCGTTCGCCTGGAACGAGACCAGCGTCTCGAACCCGCGTTCAGACGCCGCGACACAGACGCTGCCGAGCAGGGCATAGGCGAACGGATTGATGGTCGAAGCGCTCTCGCCGGGGCGGCAGATGACCACCACCGCGATGGTTCCGGTCGAGCCGCGCCGCAGTCGCGCAGCGCGTTCATCGACGAAATAGCCGAGTTCCTCGGCAGCTTTCAGCACCTTGTTACGGGTCGGCTCGGCGATCACCGGCGATCCGGCGAGCGCGCGGCTGACGGTCGACTGGCTTACGCCTGCCCGTTCCGCAACATCGAACGATGTCGGCCGCCTCGTTGCTCCCCCGCTCATGGCCCAACGCTCTAGTGCGTCAGGGCCACAAGAGGCAAGCGCCGGTCAGGCAGCCGCCGGGCAATAGCGGAACAGATAGTCCGCATGGCTCGGCATCCGGTCGACCAAGAAGCGGATCGAGCCTTCCATTTCGTCCAGTTCCTTTTTCAGTCCGGGCCCCGCGAGCACATCGGCCATCGCGCTGGTGCCGCCCATGCGGATGCGCTGGCCCATCATCACGGCCGCCCAGCTCGTCTCGGTGAACAGCTCGTCTTCCTCGCGGAAAATCTGCCCGTTGGCGCGGAACAGTTCGACTTTTTCCGTCAGCGTTTCCGGCACGTCCATGGTGCGGACATGGTTCCAGAAGTGGGTATCTGTCCGTTCGGTGGCGTTATAGTGCAGGATCAGAAAATCGCGGATGCGGGCATATTCTTTCGCCGTGAGCCGGTTGAAGGCATCGACCTGTGTCTGCGTGATCCCGTCAAGCGAGAGCAGCGCGATCAGCTTGTTGATCCCGGTGTTTACCAAATGGATCGAAGTCGATTCGAGCGGCTCCATGAAGCCGGCCGCCAGCCCCAGCGCCACCACGTTGCGGTTCCAGAACTTCTTGCGCCGCCCGGTGATGAAGCGGAGGAAATTGGGCTCGGCCGCCGGTTTTCCGGCGAGGTTCTTCACGAGGATATCGTGCGCCTCGTCATCAGACATGTATTCGCTGCAGTAGACATGGCCGTTGCCGTTGCGATGCTGCAACGGCACGCACCATTGCCACCCCGCGCCGTGCGCGGTGGCACGCGTAAATGGCGGCGGGCCGCTCCCGTCTTCCCGCTCGCACGGCAGCGCCACGGCGCGGTCGCAGGGCAGGTAGTGGCGCCAGTCCTCGTAGCCCGTTTCCAGCGCCTGCTCGATCAGCAAACCGCGGAAACCCGAGCAATCGATGAACAGGTCGCCAGGAACCACGGCCCCGTCTGCCATCGTAACCGATGCGACAAAGCCGCTTTCTCCATCGAGCGTGACATCGGTTACCCGCCCTTCGCGGCGGACCACCCCGCGCTTTTCGGCATAACCGCGCAGGAACCGGGCATAGCGGGTGGCGTCGATATGGTAGGCATAGTTGATAGGCGGCAGGTCCTCGCGGGCATAGTCTTCCGTGCGAGAGAACTTGCCGAAATAGGCAGCCATGGTTTCGAGGTTGAACGCCTGGATCGGACGCTTGTCACCCAGTTCGCGGATGCGGTGCCACACCTGGTGAAAAGCAATACCGCCCATGTGATAGCCATAGGCGCCGAAGGGGTGGATGTAGCTGTCGCCCACCTGGCCCCAGTTGACGAACTGGATGCCCAGCTTGAAGCTGGCCTGGCACGCCGCCATCATCTCGCGCTCGTCGATCTCGAGCAGCTGGTTGAATTCGACGAACGGCGGGATGGTCGCCTCGCCCACCCCGACCGTGCCGATTTCCTCGGATTCGATCAGCGTGATGGAGACGCCGCGCACCCCCGCGATTCGCGACAGCGCGGCGGCAGCCATCCACCCGGCTGTTCCGCCACCCACGATTACGATCTTCTCAATGGCCATAAGGCACCTTCAACCATGCTCTCCGTTGCATGTCGATAGCACGTTGCCCGGGAGATTGTGAACGTTCATTTTTTCACTTGTGAACGCTCACATTGTCCGATAGGCAGGAATCGAAGAGGCTCGGATTCGTCCGGGCACTTGGTCTATGGGAGGATATCTTGGCTATGAGGCACACTTCTGCGCGCGCGCTGTCCTGGCGTTCGATCGCTCTCGGCACGGTTTCGGGGATCGCTCTTGTGTCGGTTGCGCAACCCGCGCTGGCGCAGGATCAGGCAGCCGAGGAAACTGCTGAAACTGAAGACAACGAAATCGTCGTTTCCGGTTTCCGTGCAGCACTTCAGTCGGCCCAGAACGTCAAGCGCGATGCCGACACCTTTGTCGATGCCATCACCGCGGAAGACATCGGCGCCCTGCCCGACCGCTCGGTTGCCGAAGCACTCCAGCGCGTTCCCGGCGTCAATATCGGTCGATTCGAGAAGCCGTCCGATCCTGACCGTTTCTCGGTCGAAGGCACCGGCGTCATCGTGCGCGGCCTCCCGTTCGTCCGCACCGAGCTCAACGGTCGCGACATCTTCTCGGCCAATGGCGGCCGCGAGCTGAGCTTCGAGGATGTTTCGCCGGAACTGTTCGGCCGGGTCGAAGTGTTCAAGAACGTCACTGCCGACATGGTCGACGGCGGCATCGCCGGTACCGTCAACCTCGTTACCCGCAAGCCGCTCGACCGCCGCGGGTTTCACGTTGCCGGCACGATCGAAGCCAATGTCGGCGATCTGGCCAAGGAATGGTCGCCCGGAATTTCCTTCCTCGGATCGAATACCTGGGAAACCGACGCCGGCACGCTGGGTGTCCAGTTCGGCTACAGCCGCTCGGAACTGATCAGCCGCACCGATGCCTCGCAGCTGACCGACCCTTGCTATCGCGCCAGCGCACTCAACGGACCGTGCCAGCGCGTACTCTCGGTTGGTTCGGGCGGCTTCGGCGGTGCGCCGAACTTCACCGAAGCCAACTTCCCGCCCGCCGGGACGGTTGTCGCCCCCAAGGGCGCGGGTGTCCGCACCACCACGCTTGAGCGCGACCGCGAAGCATGGTCGGCGGTTCTCCAATACGAGGATCCGACCGGAGACTTCCTCGCCACGTTCGAATGGCTGCGTTCCGAAACCCAGTTCTTCACGGATGAATTTGCCATCCTCGCGCTGGTCAACGATGATGCGCTGTTCCCTGTGCCGCGCGCGGGCAGCACCTGGCAGTTCGACGCCAACGGTGTGTTCCAGAGCGGCATTCTGACCCAGCGTCCGGGTGATGCCTATGCCAACCCGTTCGGGCGTGGCGGCATCCCGATGGAATCGCTCCGCTTCCAGCGCGCGACCGACGCTAACACCGCCGATTTCTCGCTCGACCTGAAGTGGAATGCCTCGGATCGCCTGCGCCTCAGCTTCGAAGCGCAACACATCAAGTCCGACCTGAGTCGCGATTCGGTCATCGGGGCGATGAACACCTGGGCCGACGTCTCGATCGACGCGACCGGGAAGACCCCGCAGATCGAATTCCTCGCCCCGCAGGGTTCGCCGTCGGATTACTTCTCCAGCGGCTTCTACACCTACTACTGGTTCCTGCTCGACAGCCTCGAGCAGAACGACGGCGACATGGACAGCCTGCGGTTCGATGCCGAGTACGACATCAGCGACGACGGTTTCTTCAAGAGCGCCCGCTTCGGCGCGCGCTGGTCGGACCGTGAGCGGACCACCCGCAACACCAACTTCAGCACCTGGGGCAACCTCTCGGCACCGTGGGCCGGCCGTGCGGGCTGCGCCCCGTGGAATGCCGGTCCGGGCTGTGCTGCAACTGGCGGGTTCCAGCCGGGCCGCTTCTTCACCGGCCTGCCGGGTCAGGAATTCGCGATCGCAGGCGGTGCCTTCGTCAGCGATTTCCCGACCTTCTCGGAGGTGCGCAACCCGTTCGCCGACGGCTTCCAGCGCGGTTCTGCGCCGACGCCGATTGCCAACGGTGCCGCATGGTTCTTCGGCGGGGACGATTTCCTCGGCGAATACCTCTCGGGCGAATCGAAGCGTCAGGCCCAGGCCATCAACGTGTTCTCGCAGACCCCCAACCCGTTCTTCGGGGTGCAGGGCCGCTCGTTCACGCAAATCAACGGCACCGTGGTGCCGTGCGATCCGTTCTGCCCGCCTGAGATCTCCAGCGTGGGCGAAGAAACCAAGTCTGCGTACGGCCGGATCGACTTCGGGCATGATTTCCCGAGCGGCTGGGTGATCGAAGGCAACTTCGGTTTGCGCTATGTCGAAACCAAGGTGCGCACCGGCGGCCTGATCGGCTTCCCCAACGGCTTCTTCTTCGACAACGGTCCGGCCGGCAACGGCGACGGGCGGGTTCAGGTCAACGAGATCGTTGGCCAGTGCAACCAGACCCCTCCGGGTCAGACGCTGCCGGGCTATTGCAGCCTGTCGGCTGCACGGCAGGCCGAATTTGCGGCGGCCTTCACCGGCGAATTCCTGATCGACGACCGCGACATCACCTTCGACCACTGGCTGCCGAGCTTCAACGTCAAGCTCGACGTGGGCGGCGGCCTGCTGTTCCGTGCCGCTGTCTCGAAGGGCATTTCGCGGCCTGACCTGCAGCTGTTTACCTCGGGCGGGTCGATTGGCGACAACACCAATGACCTGCGTCAGGAGGGCACGCTGGAAACCGGCCCGCTGTTCCAGCTGTTCACCGGCAACCGCAACGTGCGCCCGGTTTCCTCGTGGAACTACGACGCCTCGGTCGAATGGTACTTCGATGATGTGGGCTCGCTCACGGCCTCGTTCTTCCTCAAGGACATCAAGGGGATCGTCAGCGGCGGGATCGATCTGGTCGACTTCACCAGCCCCAACGGCACGACCATCGACGTCGAGGTTAACGGTCCGATCAACTCGCAGGGTGGTACGCTGAAGGGTTTCGAACTGGCCCATCAGCAGACCTACGACTTCCTGCCCGGCCTGCTCAGCGGCCTCGGCACGCAGCTGACCTACACCTACGTCGACGGGGGCGCCTTCGGGAACACCCAGGTCGGCGGGGCCCAGCGCAGCACCTTCGCCGCACTGCAGCCGCTGGCCGGTATTTCGAAGCACACCGTCAATGCGGTGGTGTTCTACGAGAAAGGCCCGCTGGCTGCCCGTGCAGCCTATAACTGGCGGTCCGACTTCCTGATCACCCCGCGCGACGACATCTTCCCGTTCTCGCCGATCTGGCAGGAAAGCTCAGGCCAGCTCGATGCGTCGATCTTCTATGCCCTGACCGACCAGATCAAGCTGGGCGTGCAGGGGGTCAACCTGCTGGATACGGTAACCCGCACCAGCCAGGTGATCGACTTTGACGGTAACCGGGTGACCCGCTCGGCGTTCCGCAATGACCGCCGCTTCACCTTCATGGCACGGTTCGACTTCTAAGACGAACCGGCCCGGACAGAACCACCCTTTGCGGGCCCTTGCATCGTGCGAGGGCCCGCTTTTTTGTGGTACAAGGAACACCGACATGCCCAGTCTCCCTCGCCTTGCCCTGCTCGCCACCACTGCCCTGCTCGGCGCGTGCCAGTCGGTGCCCGAACGACCGAAGAAGGTGATCACCCAGGTCGAGCGCCCCGCACCGGGCACCGCCCGCACGCCGGCGGCCGAAGCGGGCTGGGGTCTGGTCTGGTCCGATGAATTCGATGGCGTCGAGATCGACATCAACAAGTGGCAATTCGATGTCGACTGCTGGGGCGGCGGCAATAACGAACGGCAGTGCTACACCGACCGCCCCGCAAATGCGCGCGTCAGGGACGGGGTGCTGCGCATAACCGCGCACCGCGAAAGCCACACCGGCCCGGCCTACCCGCCGCACGTGAAAGCGAGCATGCCCGACCCCGAGCGACAAGCCACCAAGCCGTTCACTTCGGCGCGGATGGTGACGCGGGGCAAGGCCGCCTGGCAATATGGCCGGATCGAAGTGCGCGCGAAGCTGCCGCAGGGCCAGGGCACTTGGCCGGCGATCTGGATGCTTCCGGAAAACAATGCCTATGGCACCTGGGCCTCCTCGGGCGAGATCGACATTCTCGAAGCGGTCAACCTTGGTGTGCCATGCGCGAAGTGCCCCGCCGGACGCGAGGACACGATCCTCGGCACGCTCCATTTCGGCGGGCTGTGGCCGGACAATGCGCTGAAGAGCGCGGAAATGCATGCCCCTGAAGTGCTGGAAGGTTTCCACACCTATGGCATCGTCTGGGCGCCGGGGGTGATCGAATGGACCCTCAATGGCGAAGTCTTTGCCCGCCAGCAGGCCGGGGACTGGTGGAGCGCAGGCTCGGCTGATCCACTCGCTCCGTTCGACCAGCGCTTTCACCTGATCCTCAACCTCGCCATCGGCGGCGGCTTGCCGGAAGAACGGGGCCTGGGCGGGGTTGACGAGAGCGGCTTTCCCAAGACACTTGAGGTCGACTGGGTGCGGGTCTGGCAATGTCGGCCCGAGGGCGTTAGCGGTAAGAGCTGCGAAGGGGGCCGGTAAATCATGGCGAGACGCCGTCAGGCTGTCACGATCAAGCATGTTGCTGCCGATGCAGGGGTCTCCCTGCAAACGGTCAGCCGCGTCATCAACGATGAACCCAACGTGCGGCCTGAGATGAAGGCCCGCGTGCAGGAAGCGATCGACCGGCTGGGCTATATCCCGTCGATCGCTGCCCAGCGGATGAGCGGATCACGCTCCTACCTTATCCTCGCCCTCAATGACCGCGAACGCACCATTGCCGACTGGCAGGCCCGACAGGGGTCCGACTGGGTTGACCAGATGCTGCTCGGCGGGATGCTCAAGTGCGCCGAGTACGGCTATCGCATGATCGTGGAGCTGGTCGATACCCACAACGACCATGTCGAGCGCGAACTCAATGCGGCGCTGATCGCGCTCCAGCCGGACG
>JAHDXX010000032.1:0-2245 GCA_023384025.1 Sphingomonadaceae bacterium | reverse complement strand
GATCCTGACCCCGCCCCACTCCGACAACCCGCTGATCACCGGACTGCTGGAGGAACGGCGCATCCCGTTCGCGCGGATCGGCTCGCTCGGCAATGGCGGCGGCATCCCGCTGGTCATGGGTGACGAGCAGGCGGCCGAAACCGCCACCCGCCACCTGCTTGACTACGGCCACACCCGGATCGGGTTCATTCGCGGGGCAGACGAATATGCCCTGAGCGGCTGGCGCGAGCGCGGCTGGCGCGCGGTGATGGACGGGGCCGGGCTCGCCACCGAGGGCCTCAGCGTTCCCGGTGACTTCAGCTATGCCTCGGGCACGGAAGCGGCCGGAAAGCTGCTCGCCCTGCCCGATCCGGTCACGGCGATTGTCGCCAGCAACGACCAGATGGCGCTCGCCGCAATGGACCTTGCCCGGTCGCGCGGGCTTGATGTGCCGGGCGATCTCTCGGTCGTAAGTTTCGACAATACGCCGCTGGCAATCTTCAGCCAGCCGCCACTGACCGCGATCGACCAGCCCATTGCCGCCACCGTCGCCCGTGCTGCTGAACTGCTGATTGCGGCCAAGAAAGGCGAGAAACCGCCTGCCGGAGTAACGGTGATCGAAGCCAGCCTGATCGAGCGCGGATCGACCGGCCCGGCCCCGGCGCAGAAATACACCACGCATGGATAGCACGCGCGCGCCGGACCAGTCGGCGCGCTTCCTGCTGCTTTACGCGGTCGCTCTCGCCGGCGGTGCGGTCGCCTATGTTCCGTTCCTGACCATCCTCATGCCGATGCGCGTGGCCGACCTCGCGGGCACGGACAAGGTCGCCTGGCTCGCCTATGCCACCTTTGCCGGAGCAGCCACCGCCAGCCTGACCAATATCCTGTTCGGCTGGCTGAGCGACCGGACCGGGCAGCGCAAGCCGTGGATCATGGCCGGACTGGCCACCTCTTGCGGGCTGCTGGCGCTGTTCCCCCAGGTCGCCAGCCTGCCTGCGCTCATCGGCTGGCTGGTGGCATGGCAATGCGCGCTCAACCTGATGCTCGCCCCGCTCGCCGCATGGGCGGGGGACTGCGTGCCCGACCACCAGAAGGGCATGCTCGGCGGGCTGATGGCGATTTCGCCGGCGGCAGGCGCGCTCGCGACAACGTTCGTGACCATCCCCGGGCTTGCCTCGCCGACCGAGCGGCTGTGGCTGGTCGCCGGGCTGGTCGTGCTCTGCGTGCTGCCTGCCCTGCTGCTCGGCGCCCCGCGTCGCTTTCCCGAGCTGGTTGCCCCGCGCGAACCGGATGCGCTTCTCGCGCAAATCCACAATCCGGCGCTGGTGCGGATGTGGCTCGCCCGCCTGCTGATACAGGTCTCCGAAGCGGCGCTGTTCGCGTTTCTTTACTTCTGGTTCCGCTCGGTCGACGAAGCGCTGGACGACGCCCGCATCGCCCAGATCTTCGGAGTCGTGCTTGTCTGCTCCATTCCCGTCTCGATCTTGGCCGGGCGTTGGTCTGACCGCGCCGGGCGGCCGTTCCTGCCCTTGCCGGTTGCTGCGGCAATCGCCGCGGCAGGTCTGTTGCTGATGGCGCGGGCGGGTTCGAGCATGGCCGCGATCGCCAGCTATGCCCTGTTCGGCCTTGCCGCGACAGTGTTTCTTTCGCTCCATTCCGCCCAGACCTTGCGGGTCCTCCCCCGGCCCGAACGGCGCGGGCTCCACCTCGGTCTGTTCAACCTCACCAACACGACCCCGTCGCTGGTCATGCCGTGGATGGTGGTGGTGATAGAGCCGCTGTTCGGCTTTGCCGGCCTGTTCGTCGCGCTGGCCGGATGCGCGCTCGCGGCAGCGGCCCTTCTCGCGACCATTCGCGCCCGCAATTAGGGTCTTGCAATCGCTTGCCCTCCATGCGAGGACCGCTAATTGAGAACGTTCACACAAGAGGGCGAATACGAGGATGCGGTTTTGGATGGTGTCGATGGCGAGCCTTGCTCTCGCCACCGGATGCAGTTCCTATGGGCAGGAGGTCGCATCGACCACAGCGCCCGCAAGCGAGGCGCCGGAGGCTGATCCGGTCGCAGACCTGGTCGCGCGGATGAGCCTTGAGCGCAAGGTCGCCCAGCTGATCCAGCCGCAGATCAATTCCTTCACCGCCGAGGACATGGAGCGCTACCGCTTCGGCAGCTACCTCAACGGCGGCAACGGCGGCCCTTATGGCGACGAGTTCGCCCCGGCCTCGGAATGGCTGCGCCTCGCGGACGAGATGTTCCTCGCGTCGGTCA
>JAHDXX010000031.1:11951-19274 GCA_023384025.1 Sphingomonadaceae bacterium | reverse complement strand
AGTGCGGCAGGTGTTAGGCCCCCGTCCGCGTTTCTCCCGAGCGGGTTTCCCGCCACCATCACACTCTATGAGGCGCCTCCGGACGCGCCATCTAGCAAAAGCAATAGGGCGCCAACGCCGCGGTGACGTTGCGTCATTTTTGCATCAGGGGGCGTGCTGGCGCGGCTCATTCGGCGGCCTCGGCCATGGCCTGCATCTGCGCGATTCGGGGGTCGCTGGGCCAGGTCCATTCCGGGCCGATGACCGGCTCGACCCGCAGTTCCGGGGCAATCCGCTCGGCCCCGATCATCCGGTCACAGGCCTGATGGAAGGCATAGATGCGCGCTTCCTGGTAGGACAGCGGCACCGAACGGAATGCGGCAGACTGCATCGAATGCTGGATCGCTTCGCCGAACTGCGTGTCTTCAAGGATGATCGGGCTCATCTGGCGCCCGTTCGGCTGGGTTTCGTCGGGCACGGTCCACAGGTCCGGCGTCGGGCCATCCCCCCAGTCGAGTGCCATGGTCACCAGCTCCAGCCGGGTGGTGGTGAGCGAGGTCGGCCAGAAGACCAGCGGCGGAATGAAGTAGTTCGACAGCGGTGAAACCCAGTTGGGGAACAGGGTGTAGCTCTGCGTGCAGGTGCGGCCCAGTTCGCCCACCGTCTCGATCTGTTGCCACTGCGGCGGGCTGTCGATCGCGCGGACGTGCGCGCGGTCTGTCTGGCGCGGGGCGGGGGCGAGCATCCGGGCGTGGCCGTTGGGATAGATGGTGTTGAGGTTGCGGCTCGAATCGACCAGCGGAGCAACGGTGTTCGGGTGGATGAAGGGGACATGGTAGACCTCCATGTTGGCCTCCATCGCCACCTTCCAGTTGCAGTTCAGATCAAACGAATGGCGCGCGGCGAGGCGCACCCGGTCAAACCCGAACTCTTCCCATTCGTCCGCCACCGGGCCCATCCACTGGCGCAGCGGCATCGCGTTGTCGTCGAAGTTGACAAAGATCACCTTGCCGAACAGCTCGCACCGGACCGGGATCAGGCTGCGACAGGTGAGGTCGAAGGTGGGCGGGAAATCCTGCCGCGATGGCACGCCGACCAGTGTGCCATCGGTCTTGTAGGTCCAGTTGTGATAGCCGCACATCAGGCGGCTGGCCTTGCCCCGGTCTTGGGTGACCACCGGCGCGCCGCGATGGCGGCAGGTGTTGTAGAACGCGCGGACCGTGCCATCCATGCCGTGGACGATCACGATCGGATCGCCGGCGTTGTGCCAGCGCATGTAGCAACCCGGCTCGGGAATCTCGTCCAGGTGCCCGGCGAACAGCCACGACTTGCGGAACACGTGCTCCTGCTCCAGCGCGTAGTATTCGGGGCTGGTATAGCGCGCAGCGGGCATGTCGGGCAGCACCGGGAACCCCTCCGGCGGAGCGGTGCGGGTCGCTTCCCATTCCATCAGCGCCTTGAGGCGCGCGACTTCAGCGGCATCCATCATGGGCTCTTCTCCCGGGGATGCAGGCTAGCATTGCGTGCGCGCCCGTCTCTAAGCGCTTTCGACAGTGGTGCAGGCGGGTCTGCTGCCTAGGTTCCTGCCGGAAAGAACAGACGCAAGGAAAGGGCGATGGCAGGCAGGGTGGAAGGACGGATTGCGCTCGTCACCGGCGGGGCAATGGGCTTGGGCAAGGCCGATTGTGAGATGCTGGCGGCACACGGCGCGCGGGTGATCGTGACCGACCGCGATGTGGAGCTGGCGCACAAGGTCGCCGACAGCATCGGCGGCGATGCCATGGCGCTCGATGTGACCAACGAGGAGCAGTGGCAGCATGTGATGAACGCGGTGCGCGAGCGGCACGGCGGCCTCGACATACTGGTCAACAACGCCGGCAACGTGATCTTCGAAAGCGTGGAGGAATGTTCCGCCGCCAATTTCCGCCTGCATCTCGACATCCACGTGATGGGCACGTTCTTCGGCTGCAAGTACGGCATCCCGCTGATGAAGCACCGGCACCAGGTCAACGGCGGTGGCGGGGCCTCGATCATCAACATGGCCTCTACCGCCTCGCTGATGGGCTATGGCAACATCGTTGCCTATACTGCCGCCAAGGGCGCGATCCGGTCGATGACCAAGTCGATCGCGATGCATTGCCAGGACGAAGGCTACGGCATCCGCTGCAACGCGCTGGCGCCGGGCGGGATCGAGACCCCGATGGTGCGCGACATCTCCGGCCGCGCCGGGCAGGAACTGATGGAGGTCGCGGACGGCCCGCTCGATTCGATGGCACTGAGCGCCCCGAAGGACGTGGCGGCCTGCGTGCTGTTCCTCGCCAGCGACGAGGCGCGCTTCCTCAACGGGCTGGAAATCCCGGTCGACAACGGCCTCTATGCCCGACCCCACCACTGAGGGTGAAGGGCCAGTGGGCACCCGGCCACGCGACTATCGCTGGTATGTGCTGGTGCTGCTCATGCTCACGCTGCTGTTCAGCGTGGCCGACCGGCTGGTGTTCTCCATCCTGCTTGAGCAGATCAAGGCGGAGTTTGCCTTCAGCGACCTGCAACTCGGCCTGCTGGGCGGGCTGGCATTTACCGCGACCTACATCGTTGCCGGTTTCCCCGCCGCGCGGCTGGCCGACCGGTCGGTGCGCAAGAACATCGTCGCGGCGGCGATCACGTTCTGGAGTGCGATGACCGCGCTGTGCGGCATGGCAGTGGGGTTCTGGACGCTGTTCCTTGCCCGCACCGGAGTCGGCGTGGGCGAGGGGTGCTCCGGCCCCGCCTCGCAGTCGATGCTGGCCGACCTGTTCCCGCGCCGGGAACTGGCGCGGGCGATGGGTTTCCTGACCCTTGGCTCAACCCTCGGTACGGTCACCGGCCTGATGGCGGGCGGCCTGCTGGCCGAGGCATTCGGGTGGCGCTGGGCGTTTATCCTGATGGCTCTGCCCGGGTTCGTGATCGGCGGGTTCCTCTACCTGACCGTGCGCGAACCCGAGCGCGGGCGCTTTGCCGCGAAAGGCGCGCGAATCGAGCAAATGCCTCTGGGTGAGACGATCAGCACACTGCTCGCCAACAAGGTGTTCCTTGGCCTCGCCTTCGGGTGGGCAGTGCAGATCATGATCGGTTACGGCATGGCCTTCTGGCTCGCCCCGGCGATGATCCGGCTGTTCGGTGTGTCGGTCGGTGATGTTGCGCTTTATCTCGGTCTCGCTTTCCTGATTGGTGGCATACCTGGCCCGATTCTCGGCGGTTTCCTTACCGACTGGCTCGTGCGGCATGACGAGCGCTGGCGTGCCTGGCTGCCTGGCATCGCCAGCCTGCTGGCGATCGGGCCGCTGTGGCTGGCCTTTGCGTCGGGATCGTTCCCGCTGTTCCTTGCGCTGTTTGCGCTGGCTTACGGCATCTATGTCGCCAGCCAGGCACCGATCATGTCGGGCATCCAGAACGCGGTCGAACCGTCGCAGCGCGGGTTTGCGGTCGCCTTCGCGATGTTCTTCAACAACCTGATCGGGCAAGCCTGCGGACTCGGCCTGATCGGCTGGCTGAGCGACACGCTGGAACCGGCCCGCGGTAATGCGGCGCTGGGCGATGCGGTGCTCTATGTTTGCTTCGGATCAGGCCTGGCCGCGCTGGCAATCTTCGCCTGGACCGCCGCGCAGATGCGGGTGACCGGCTATCTCGACCGGATCGCCGCCTCCTAGAACCCCGGGTGGAGTGACATCATCCCGCCATCGACCAGCATTTCGCCGCCGGTCATGTAGGGGCATTCGTCGCTGGCGAGGAAGGCGATGGCAGCGGCGGTTTCCGCCGGGTCGGCGAGCCGCTTCAGCGGTGAGGTCGCGGCAACAGCCTGCTTCAGCCCCGGCGTCACTTTCTCGGCCTGCGACAGGATGCCGGTGTCGGTCGCGCCCGGGATCACCGTGTTGCAGCGGATCGCGAGGCCCTGCTGGGCACACCAGGTCGCAACCGATTTCGACAGCGCGCGCACCCCGGCCTTGCTCGCCGAATAGCCGACGTCGGTCGGCAAAGGGGCGAGCGCGGTGGTCGAGGCGATGTTGACGATCGAGCCCTTGGCCCCGCCCGGATTGGCCTTCATTGCCCCTATGGCCGCGCGGCAGCCGAGCATGGTCCCGGTGAGGTTGATACCGAGCACCCTGCTCCACGCGGCCATGTCGACCTCGCCGATCGAGCGCGAGGAGACTGTCCCGGCATTGTTGACGAGAATGTCGAGCCGCCCGAACGCGGCAACCACTTCAGCGACGACCTCGGCCCAGCGCGCTTCATCGGCCACATCCTGCGCGGCGAAGCGTGCGCCTGCTTCCGCACACAGCGCAGCGCCGCCGTCAGCGTCGATATCGGTGCCGAGCACCTGCGCGCCGTCCGCCACCAGCCGCCGCACGGTGGCTGCGCCGATCCCGCTGGCGCAGCCGGTAACGAGGGCAACCTTGCTGGAAAGGTCAGGCACTTACTCGGCCTGCTGCCAGATCGCGGCGCACGCACGCTGGTTGTGCGTGGCAACGAACCGGGCGAGGTTGTCCGTCCCCTCGGGCAGTTTCCAGCCGACGGTGAAACCGAAGTTGGCGAAGGCGAAGATCAACAGGTCGGCGAAGGTGAACCGGCCCAGCGCGATATGGTTGCTGTCGCCCAGAAAGCGGTCGAACATGCGCCATTTCTCGTCCGCCATCGCGGAAAGCTCGGCGCCGGCTTCGGGGCTGACCACGCTCATGCGCGGTTCGAACATCGGTCGCCCCGCCCCGGCGCGGAAGCCCATGGTCATCGGCACCACCACTTCCTGGTCGAACAGCCGGGCCCATTTGCGCACCGTGGCGCGTTCCACCGGGCTCTCGCCCAACAGGTTGGGCGACGGGTGCAGTTCCTCGAGGTATTCGCAGATCGGCCAGCTCTCGGTCAGGCAGGTGCCGTCATCCAGTTCCAGCGTGGGCGTTGTGCCGAGCGGGTTCTTCGCGGTGTAATCGGCGCTTTGGCGGTTCTCGCCCGAAATGATGTCGTAATGGACCCGCTCGAAATCGGTCCCTTCGGCGAGGCCCTTCTCGACCAGGAACATGCGCACCAGGCGGGGGTTGGGGCCAAGGCTGGAATGAAGTTTCATGTCGGGTTCTCTCCGCAAGGGTTACCGGGGCGAGACTAGGCCGCGCCTGCCCCGCGCTCATCCTGCCAAATGCGCTAGGCAAACGCTCTTCGCAATGCTCTAGGAACGCCCGCAAAGGAGTGCATCGACCATGGATTTCCAGCTGACCGAGGAACAGCGCGCGCTGCAGGATGCCGCCCGCACTTTCGCGCGCGCCGAACTGCCGGATCTCGCCCGCGAGATGGAGGAGAAGGACTTCTCCGTGCCCGCCGAGATGATGCGCCGCTATGGCGAGATGGGTTTCCTCGGGGTCAACCTGCCGGTCGAATACGGCGGGCTGGGCCTCGGCCACCTCGAAGCGCTGCTGGTGCTGGAGGAATTCGCGCAAGTGTCCAACGCGGTTGCCTTCCCGGTGTTCGAGGCGCTGGTTGGCCCGGTCCGCGCGATCGAGCGGTTTGGCTCGGAGGAGATGAAGGCACGGGTGATCCCGCAGGTAACGGCGGGCGAGGCGACCGTGGCGGTCTCCATGTCCGAACCTGACGCGGGGACTGCGCTGACCGACCTCAAGACCCGCGCCGTCGATGCGGGCGACCATTTCGTACTCACCGGCAACAAGCGCTGGACCAGCGGCGCGGGCCATGCGCGCTACTACGTCACCTACTGCCGCCTGTCGGATGATGAAGGCGCCAAGGGGATTGGCGCGGTGCTGGTCGAGAAGGGGATGGATGGCGTCAGTTTCGGCGCGCGCGAGGAACTGATGGGTTTCCGCGGAATCGAGACCCGCGACATTGTGCTCGACGAAGTGAAAGTACCGAAGGAGAACCTCGTCGTGCCTGCGGGGAGCTTCGGCAAGCTGATGAGCGCGTTCGGGCTGGAGCGGTGCGGCAATGCCACGCAGGCGCTGGGCGTGGCGGCGGGCGCGCTGGAACAGGCGCTCGCCTACACCCAGGAGCGCAAGGCGTTCGGCAAGCCGATCGTCGATTTCCAGGCGGTGCAGATCAAGCTCGCCGAAATGGCGATGAAGGTCGAGGCGGCGCGGCTGCTGATCTGGCGGGCGGCGGCCAATGCCGCGCTCCAGCCGAACGGCTTGCCGAGCGTGTTCGAATCGAGCGTCGCCAAGTGCTTCGCCAACGAGATCGTGCGCGATGTCGCCTCATTGGGCGTGCAGGTCATGGGCGGCTACGGCTACCACAAGGCCTACGGCATGGAGCAGCGCCTGCGTGACGGGTTCGCCTGGGGGATCGCCGGGGGAACCACCGACGTGCAGAAGACCAACATCGCCGCAGCGATGATCGGCCGCCGGTTCGACCAGCGCAGGTAACGCCGCAGATCAGGCTTGCCGAGCCGCAGTGTATTGTCCATCTAACGCACATGGACGAAACCACTGTAGACGTCGCGCCGGTTGCCGGCACGCTCGATGACGAAGCGCTGACCCCGCTGCACCCCGATCACATAAAGGTCCTGCGGGTCCAGGCCTGCCTGGTTGCGCTGCCGTTCATGGTCGCTGCGCTGGTGCTGGAAAGCGCTGGCGTGCTGCCGATGGGGGCCATCTTCGTGCCGGTGCTGGTGCTGGCCGGCTGGTTCGTGGTGCGCGCACCCCTGCGCCGTTACATGGCGAAGGGCTATGTCATGGGTGCAGACCGGCTGCGGGTGGTGCGGGGGCTCTGGTTCCGCAGCGACAGCGTGGTCCCGTTCGGGCGTGTCCAGCATATCGACCTTGACCAGGGGCCGATCGAGCGCCTCTACGACCTCGCCACGCTGACAGTGCACACGGCAGGCACGCACAATGCCTCGGTCCCCCTGCCGGGGCTGCTTCACGCCGACGCCGTGGCCATGCGCGAGGCGATCCGCGCGCATATCCGGCGCGAGACGCTGTGAGCGACATCATCGTGAGCGAGCCGCGCCGGACTGCGCCTGTCGGGTTGCTGGTCAGGGCGCTGGGCAACCTGCGCAAGTCCGTCGCCGGGATTGCCGCACTGATCTTCGTGCTGCGCGACCAGGGTTCGTTTGCGTGGATCGCGCTGGGAGTGATCCTGCTCGCGGTCGCGGTGCAGGTGATTGTCGCTTACCTGCAGTGGCACCGGCTGACTTTCCATGTCGGCGTGGATGACATCCGGGTCGAAAGCGGCGTGCTCGCCCGCGCTGCGCGCTCGGTGCCCTTTGAACGGATCCAGGATGTCAGTCTCGAGCAGGGCCTGCTGGCGCGGCTGTTCGGGCTGGTCGAGGTCCGCTTCGAGACCGGGGCAGGCGGGGCTGACGATCTGGCGCTG
>JAHDXX010000031.1:8981-11941 GCA_023384025.1 Sphingomonadaceae bacterium | reverse complement strand
TATCTGACCACTGCCGAAGGCGAGGAACTGCGCGAACTGGTCCGCGCTCGGCGCGACGCGCTGGGCGAGGTCGCACCGGGCGAGGATGCACCGATCGAGTCCCCGGCAACCGCACTGTTCGCGATGGACCCGCGTCGGGTGGTCACTTTCGGAATGTTCGAATTCTCGCTGGCGGTGATCGCAGTGCTGTTCGGGGTGACCCAGCAATTCGATTTCCTGCTGCCGTTCGATATCTGGGATCTCGACCTGTGGCAGGAACGGCTCGCTGGCCCAGGGGCGCAACTGGCCGGGATGGGCGTGGCGGCGCAGGTTGTCGGCGGGATATTCGCCATGGCATCGCTGGTCGTGCTTGGTATCGCCACCGGGGTTGTGCGCACCACTTTGCGCGAATGGGGCTTCACGCTGGAGAGGACCGAAAAGGGCTTCCGCCGCCGCCGCGGCCTGCTCACCCGGACCGACGTGGTCATGCCGGTGCACCGGGTGCAGGCGATGACGCTGGGCACGCGGCTGCTGCGGCGCCTGTTCGGCTGGCACGCGCTGTCGTTCGTCAGCCTGGCGCAGGACGCCGGTTCGGCCAACCATGTGGTTGCCCCCTTCGGCAAGCTTGAAGAGCTGTGGCCAGTGGCCCAAGCGGCCGGGTTCACCCCGCCCGCGCCGGATGCGGACTGGCATCGGGTCAGCACTGCCTACCGGTTCGATTCGCTGCTGCTTGCCGGGTTGATCGGGGTCGTGCCCGCGGCGGGCCTGGCGGGAGCCGGGCTGTACCTTTTTGCGCTGATCCCGCTCGCGATCGGTGCGGTGCTGGCGGCGGGTGACTGGATCGCCTGGCGCAATACGCTCCACACGCTCGATGCGGCGCAGATCCTGTCACGCAGGGGCTGGCTCGCGCCGCACCTTGCCATTGCACCGCGGGTGAAACTGCAGTCGGTCGATTTCCGCCAGAGCCCCCTGGGACGATGGCACGGGTACGGTACACTCCATCTCGGGCTGGCCGGCGGGACATTCGAGATACCCGGCGTGCCCGTCGAACGCGCGCGCGCAGTGCGCGATGCGGTGCTGGCGAGTATCGCCGAGGCAGACTTCAGCGAACTGAACCGGGACTAGGCGCGCAGGTCTGCCCAGTCCGGATTGCGGGCGAACTTCGCCGCGATGTACGAACACTGCGGCACGATCCTGAAGCCGTGCTCGCGCGCATCCGCCACCAGCGCATCGACCAGAGCGGCGGCGATCCCGCGCCCCTCCAACTCCCGCGGCACCAGAGTGTGGTCTGCCACCCGCACGGTGTCTCCGCGCGCTTTCCAGGTCAGCCGCGCCACCTTGTCGCTGCCCGGCACGGTTGCATGGTATTCACCTTTCGCACCGCCGCCGTGACGGGTCACTTCGAGCCCTTCGATCGCCAAGCCATTTCTCCTTCTTGCCAACAACGCGCGCGGCGCTAGGGCCGTTCCATCATGCAGTTCCTGTCCGACAATGCCGCTGCCGTCCATCCCCGTGTCTGGGCGGCGATGCAGGCCGCCGATGCGCCTGATGCGCCCTATGATGGCGACGCGCTGAGCCGTGAACTTGACGCGCGCTTTTCCGCGCTGTTCGGGCGCGACTGTGCGGTCCTGTGGGTGGCGACCGGGACCGCGGCCAACTGCCTCGCGCTCGCCACGCTGTGCCCGCCGCACGGCGGCGTGGTGTGCCACCGGGAAGCGCATATCGAGGTCGACGAGGCCGGCGCGCCCGGCTTCTACCTCCACGGTGCCAAGCTGATGCTGGCCGAGGGGGCCAAGGGATCGGGGGGCGCGAAGCTGACCCCTGAGGCCATCCGCGCGGTGATCGATCCGATCCGCGACGATGTCCACCAGGTCCAGCCGCACGCGATCTCGGTGACGCAGGCAAGCGAATATGGTCGCGCCTATCGCCCGGCGGAACTCGCCGCGATCGGCGCGCTGGCGGCTGAGCGGGGGCTGGGCCTGCATGTCGACGGTGCCCGGTTCGGCAATGCAGTGGCGTTCCTTGGCTGCACCCCGGCCGAGGCTGTCGGCCCGGCGCAGGCCTTGAGCTTCGGCATGGTCAAGAACGGCGGGATGAGCGCCGAGGCGATCGTGTTCTTCGATCCTGCGCTCGCGGATGTGGCGCGCTATCGCCGCAAGCGGGCGGGGCACTTGCAGAGCAAGGGCCGCTATCTCGCCGCGCAGGTGCTGGCCATGCTGGAGGGTGACCTGTGGCTGGACAATGCCCGCGCCGCCAACGCTGCCGCCGCGGAAATCGGCACGGCGTGCGGCGCGCGGCTGATGCATCCGGTCGAAGCGAACGAGGTGTTCGTGCGGCTGACCAGCGACGAACGCGAGGCGCTGCGGGCACACGGGTTCGGCTTCTACGATTGGGGCGCGGACGCGGCCCGCTTTGTCGCTGCGTGGAACACCCGCGAGGATGACGCGCTGGCGCTTGCCCGGGCGATCGCTGCGCTGTGACCGACGCCCCCCCGCCGCACGCGCTGCTGCGCCCCCGTATTGCGCTGCCGTTCGTGCTGGTGGCGCTGATCTGGGGCAGCACCTGGTACGTCATCACCGGGCAGATTGCTGAAGTCCCGCCAAGCTGGTCGATCGCTTATCGCTTTGCCATGGCGACCCCGGCGAT
This sequence comes from Sphingomonadaceae bacterium, assembly GCA_023384025.1. GTDB lineage: Bacteria > Pseudomonadota > Alphaproteobacteria > Sphingomonadales > Sphingomonadaceae > 34-65-8. The sequence goes on along the minus strand of JAHDXX010000031.1, from coordinate 9,316 downwards.
GTTCGTGGTGGCCCTCGTCATGCGCCAGTCGTTGAACCTTGGGCGGGCCGGGCACCTGCTGGCTTTGCTGATCGGCCTGACGCAATTCTGCGGCAATTTCAATTTCGTCTACCGGGCAGAGATGCACCTGACCTCCGGGGTGGTCGCAGTGATGTTCGGGATGCTGATGGTGCCCAACGCGCTGCTCGGGCGGTGGCTGCTCGGGCAGCGGGTGACGCTCCGGTTCCTGCTAGGCAGCGCGGTGGCGATTGCGGGGATCGCGCTGCTGCTGATGCACGAAGCGCAAGGCGCACGGCTGAGCGGCAATGTCTGGCTGGGCGTTGCCCTGACGGTCG
>JAHDXX010000031.1:0-8971 GCA_023384025.1 Sphingomonadaceae bacterium | reverse complement strand
GACGGTCGGCGGGATCCTGTCGGCTTCGATCGCCAATGTGGTGCAGGCGAACGAAACCGGGCGCAGCCTGCCGATGGTCAGCCTGCTCGCCTGGGCCATGCTTTACGGCACGGTGATCGACGTGGCGCTGGCCTGGGTCACCTCTGGCCCGCCGGTGTTTCCCGCGAGCACCGCTTTCTGGGCGGGCACGGCCTGGCTGGCGCTGGCGGGTTCAGTGATTACCTTCCCGCTCTATTACGGCATCGTGCGCGAAATCGGGCCGGGCCGGGCAGCGTACAACGGGGTATTGGTGATCGTGATCGCGATGCTGATCTCGACCTTCGTCGAAGGCTATGACTGGTCGCTGCTGGCGGCGGCAGGGGCTGTGCTGGGCACGGCAGGCATGGTGGTGGCCCTGCGCGCGCGGCAGGCCTGAGAAGCGGTTCGCGCCAAGCCGCCAAGATGCCAAGAGGTTGTACTGAGAGGCGATGCTCCTTTATCCCGTCTAGCCATTGGAAATCGGTTTGACGGCTGCGCCGAACAAGTCGGAGAGCGCAAACCTCTTGGCATCTTGGCGGCTTGGCGCGAACCCTAAATCAGCGCCGCCAGCCCCTCGCGGTAGGTCGGATAACGCGGCGCCCACCCCAGCACCCGTTTCGCCTTGCCGTTCGCCACCCGGCGGTTCTCGGCATAGAACCCCCGCGCCATGGGGCTGAGATTGGCTTGCTCCAGCGTCTGTAAGGGCGGCGGCGGCACGCCCAGCAGGCGACAGGCCTCCCCGATCACCGCGTTCTGGCTGCACGGCAGGTCATCGGCGAGATTGTAGGCTCCCGGCGGGCCGTTCAAACCGGCCAGCACGCCGAACACGATATCCTCGACATGGACCCGGCTGAACACCTGCTGCGGCAGGTCGATCCGCTGCGCACGGCCCTCTCGCACCCGGTCGAGCGCGCTCCTGCCGGGTCCGTAAATCCCCGGCAGCCGGAACACCCGCGCGCCCAGCGACAGCCAGCGCGCGTCGGCTTCGCTGCGGGCCGAGCGGCGCCCGGTGCCGGTCGGGGCGCTCTCATCGACCCATGCGCCCTCCGCGTCGCCATAGACCCCGGTCGAGGAGAGGTAGCCGAGCCATGGGTGCGTCAAGCAGTCGCCGTAACGGTCGAGCACCGGATCGCTCTCACCCGCAGGCGGGACCGAGGACAGGACGTGGCTCGCCTGCGCCAGCGCGGCGCGCACTGCGGCCTCGTCGTCGAACCCGAGGTTGCCGGAACGGCCGGTCGCCTGAACTTGCCACCCGCGCGCGCGCAATGCCTCCGCGATCCGCGAAGCGGTGTAGCCGAGGCCGAAGATGAGCATGTGCGGCAAGCCGTGGCATCCTTTCCGAAATGCGATTAGGAACGCGCCCATGGATATTGCAACCCCTCCCCAACCCGATGGCACAACTGTTCTGGCCGACGCGGCCCCCACGCCGCACGAACCGCCGCTGATCCGGCGCGAGGATTATCGCCCGTTTGCCTGGCTGGTGCCGGAGGTGTCGCTGGACTTTGCTCTTGGCATTGACCGGACGCGGGTGCGCAGCCGCCTCACCGTGCAGCGCAATGCCAAGGCCGACCATGCCGATACGATCCGCCTGAACGGTGACGGGCTGGCGGCGCTCTCCGTCACCGTCGATGGCGCGCCATGCGACTGGAGCATGGACGGGGGCGACCTGATGGTGCCGCTGCATGGCGACAGCCACCTGATCGCAGTCGAGACGGAGATCGACCCCAGCGCCAATACCCAGCTGATGGGGCTCTATGCCTCGAACGGGATGCTCTGCACCCAGTGCGAGGCGGAAGGGTTCCGCCGGATCACGTTCTTCCCGGACCGGCCCGACGTGCTGTCGGTCTACTCTGTGCGGATGGCCGGGCCGAAGGCGCAGTTCCCGGTGCTGCTGTGCAACGGCAACGAAGTCGCCACCGGCGAAGGCGCGGACGGCTCGCACTGGGCGCAGTGGCACGATCCCTGGCCCAAGCCGAGCTACCTGTTCGCGCTGGTGGCAGGTGATCTCGTCGCCAATACGCGCCGGTTCACCACCATGGGCGGGCGCGAAGTCACGCTCAATGTCTGGGTGCGTGAGGCTGATCTGGACCGCACCGGGCATGCGCTCGAATCGCTGGCCAAGTCGATGGCGTGGGACGAGCAGGTGTTCGGACGCGAATACGATCTCGACCTCTACAACGTCGTCGCGGTCAGCGATTTCAACATGGGGGCGATGGAGAACAAGGGGCTCAACGTCTTCAACACCAAGTATGTTCTGGCGGACCAGGACACCGCCACCGATGCCGACTATGACGCGATCGAAGGGGTGATCGCGCACGAATACTTCCACAACTGGTCAGGCAACCGGGTTACCTGCCGCGACTGGTTCCAGCTGAGCCTGAAGGAAGGCTTCACCGTGCTGCGCGACCAGCTGTTCAGCCAGGACATGCAGGGTGAAGCGGTCAAGCGGATCGAGGATGTGCGGGTACTGCGCGCGGCGCAGTTCCCCGAAGACAGCGGTCCATTGGCGCACCCGATCCGGCCTGACAGCTTCCGCGAGATCAGCAACTTCTACACGGCCACGGTCTACAACAAGGGGGCCGAGGTGATCCGCATGATGCGGACCATGGCGGGGCCGGAAAGGTTCCGCAAAGGGTGCGACCTCTATTTCAAGCGCCATGACGGCCAAGCCGCGACGTGCGAGGATTTCATCCTCGCGATGGAGCGAGGGGCCGGGCTCGATCTCGGCAATTTCCGCAAGTGGTATTCGACCGCAGGCACCCCGATCGTGCGGATCGAGCGGGTGCATATCCCGCGCGATCACGAAGACGAACTGGTGTTCACGCAGTGGCTGCGCCGGCCCGACGGGAGCGAAGTTCCCGCCAGCTTCACCATTCCGCTGCTGATTCGCCCCTTTGACAGCTTTGAAAGCCGGTGGCTTGAGCCCGAGCAGCTGGTGGTGCTGGACGCGCCGCACACGGTGATCAAGGTCGATAACCGGATCGGCGCGCTCTCGGTCAATCGCGGGTTCACCGCGCCGGTCATCATCGAACGCGAAATCCGTGCGACCGAACTCCTGACTCTCGCCGCGCACGATGATGATCCGTTTGCCCGCTACGAAGCGATGCAGGAACTGGTTGTCGGCCATCTGACCGCAGCCAGCGGCGGCGGACTTGATGATAGCGCGCGCGCCGCCGGGCAGGAGGCGATCCGCACGGCCTTTGCCGCGGTGCTGGCTGACACCGCGCTCGACGACTCGATGCGCGGCGAACTGCTCGCCTTGCCCGGCCATGGCTATCTCGCCGAACAGCAGCTGGTCGCCGACCCGGCCCGGATTCATGCCGAACGCGAGGGCCTGAAAGCCTGGCTCGGGCGCGAGCTGGAAGCGGAACTGTTTGCGCATCACCAGCGGGTGGCGGCCAGGCCGTTCACGCTCGATTCGGCGGGCAAGGGCGCGCGCAAGGTCCGCATGCAGACGCTGGTCTATCTGGCGGCAGGCAATCCCGATCTCGCCGCCGGGTTGGCCGCTGCCCAGTATGACAGCGCGACCAACATGACCGACCGGCAAGGCGCGCTGACAGTGCTCGCGGGGCTGCAGAAGCCGGAGCGCACCGCGCGCCTGATCGATTTCTACAACCGCTTCCGCGGCAACGATCTGGTGATCGACAAGTGGTTCAGCCTGCAGGCGCTCTCGCTCCACCCCCACGCGCTGGAACATGTCAAGGCGCTGGCCGATCATCCGGACTTCACCTTGCGCAACCCCAACCGGGTGCGTGCGCTCTACATGGCCTTTGCCGCCAATCCCCACGCGTTCCATGCCGCGGACGGCGAGGGCTACCGCTTGCTGGCGGATGTGATCCTGGCGCTCGATCCGGTCAACGCGCAGACGGCCGCGCGGATGGTGCCCTACCTCGGGCGCTGGCGGCGGACCGAACCAGGGCGTGCCGCGTTGATGAAAGCGGAGCTGGAGCGTATTCTCGCCCACGGCGGCCTGTCGCGCGACACGTTCGAGCAAGTGAGCCGCAGCCTTGGCTGAGCTGGTCCGCTCCGCCCTGCTTGGCGATGTACCCCATGGCTTTACGACCCGGCGCGGGGGTGTGTCGCAAGGGGTGACTGGCGGCCTGCAATGCGGCTTCGGCGCGGGCGACGTTCCGTCGGCAGTCGCCGCCAACCGGCGCGAGGCAGTCGACGCAGTTCTGCCCGGCGCGCCGCTGCTGGCGCTGCACCAGATCCATTCAGCGGATGTCGTGACAGTGGCCGAGCTGTGGGACGATGACCTTCGCCCGACGGCCGATGCCTTGGTCACGAACCGGCCTGGGCTGGTGCTTGGCGTGGTCACCGCCGATTGCGCGCCGGTGCTGTTTGCCGACCGCGAGGCTGGCGTGATCGGCGCGGCCCATGCCGGCTGGCGCGGGGCGCATGGCGGGGTGCTGGAAAACACGATTGCGGCAATGGAAGCACTCGGCGCACACAGAGAGCGTGTCGTTGCCGCCATCGGGCCGACTATTGCCCGGGCGAGTTATGAAGTGGATGACGGGTTTCGTGCGCAGTTCCCCGAGGATGCCGGTCGCTTCTTCTCGGCCGGGCGCGGCGGGCACTGGCAATTCGATCTGCCTGCCTATGTTGCGGCGCGGTTGCTGGCCTGCGGAATCGGCGCTGTCGACGATTGCGCGCTCGACACATATGCCGATCCGGAGCGGTTCTATTCGTTCCGTCGCGCGACCCATCGCGGCGAACCCAATTACGGCCGCCAGCTCAGTCTTGTCGGTCTTGCGTGAATGTGCACAGTCGGTGTCCAAAATGCGGTTGGCAAACGGCCCGCCCCCGTCTACAGGCTCGCCCAAACCGGCTCTGCAGGGCGCTTTCGCGCACGCGGAAAACGGCGCAACAGGGGGCAATCCTTCGGTCATGCGGCGGTCGGTTGGACGTAATTGGAGGCCCTGTCCGTGCGGGCAGGGAACAGGCTAGGCAAGGCAGGTCACATGGCTGATACGACTGGCACCGCCACTTCCGACATGGTCGCCGACACCGGCGCAGACGGAATCCGGCGGCGCGATTTCATCAACATCGCGGCAATCAGCGCGGCGGGCGTCGGCGGTGTCGGCGTGGTTCTGCCGCTGGTCAGCCAGATGTCTCCGTCGGCCGACGTGCTGGCTGAGAGCAGCACTGAAGTTGACGTGTCGGCAATCCAGCCCGGACAGGCGATCAAGGCGGTGTTCCGCAAGCAGCCGCTGTTCGTGCGGCGCCTGACCCAGAAGGAAATCGACGAAGCCAATGCGGTTTCGGCGGGCGATCTGCGCGACGCGGAAACCCTGGCCGAGCGGACCAAGGAAGGCCACCAGGACCTGCTGGTCACCATGGGCGTGTGTACCCACCTTGGCTGCGTGCCGCTGGGTGCGGCCGAAGGCGAGAACAAGGGTGAGTTCGGTGGCTATTTCTGCCCCTGCCACGGTTCGCACTACGACACTGCGGGCCGCATCCGCAAAGGCCCGGCACCGACCAACCTGCTGGTTCCGGAATATGCATTCACCTCCGACACGGTGATCAAGGTCGGCTGAGGAGCGAGAGACAGACAATGAGCTTTCCCTGGGCTAAGCAGTACGAGCCGACCAACGGCGTGATGCAGTGGCTGGACGAGCGCCTGCCGCTCCCCCGCCTCGTCTATAACGCGGTCGGCGCCGGTTATCCGGTCCCGCGCAACCTCAGCTACATGTGGAATTTCGGCGTGCTCGCCGGTTTCTTCCTGGTGCTGCAGATTGTCACCGGCGTGGTGCTCGCGATGCACTATGCTGCCGATGCCAGCGTGGCTTTCGGCAAGGTCGAGCACATCATGCGCGACGTGAACTGGGGCTGGGCGATGCGCTATGCCCACGCCAACGGCGCGAGCTTCTTCTTCATCGTGGTCTATCTCCACATCTTCCGCGGCTTCTTCTACTCCTCGTACAAGGCGCCGCGCGAAATGATCTGGCTGCTGGGCGTGGTGATCTTCCTCCTGATGATGGCGACCGCCTTCATGGGCTACGTCCTGCCATGGGGCCAGATGAGCTTCTGGGGCGCACAGGTCATCACCGGCCTGTTCGAGGCAATCCCGCTGGTTGGCGCGCCGATCAAGACCTGGCTGCTGGGTGGCTTTGCCCCGGATGACGCGGCGCTCAACCGCTTCTTCTCGCTGCACTACCTGCTGCCGTTCGTGATCGCGGGTGTGGTGATCCTGCACATCTGGGCGCTGCACATCCCCGGCTCGTCGAACCCGACTGGTGTGGAAGTGAAGCAGGAATCGGACACCGTGCCGTTCCACCCCTACTACACCGCCAAGGACGGTTTCGGGCTGGGCGTGGTGCTCATCGTGTTTTCGCTGATGGTGTTCTTCTCGCCCAACACCCTGGGCCATCCGGACAACTATATCGAAGCGAACCCGCTCTCGACCCCGGCGCTGATCGTGCCCGAATGGTATTTCTACCCGTTCTACGCGATCCTGCGCGCCTTCACCTTCGACTTCATCCTGCCTGCGAAGTTGTGGGGCGTGCTGGCGATGTTCGCGGCGATCCTGGTGTGGTTCTTCCTGCCCTGGCTTGACCGCTCGCCGGTCCGCAGCGGCCACTACCGCCCGCTGTTCCGCAAGTTCTTCTGGTTTGGCCTGATCCCGTGCATGGCGGCGCTGTTCTATCTTGGCGGCGCGCACGCGGAAGAGCCCTATATCATGCTCAGCCAGATCGCGACGGCATACTACTTCCTGCACTTCCTGGTGATCCTGCCGATCATTTCCTCGATCGAGCAGCCCGAACCCCTGCCGTTCTCGATCACCGAAGCGGTGCTGGGATCGGACCCCAATGCCAAGCTTGGCACCACTGCGGCTCCGGCGGCCTGAGGACGAGAGAAAGAGACCTGACATGATCCGTCTTATCGCAATCCTCACCGGGCTCGGTTTCGCTGGCGTAGCACTGCTCGCACTGTTGTTCGGCATCGGGCCCGCGTTCTCGACTCTGGCCGAGCACGGGCGCTTCGTTGCGCCGACGGCCGAGCATGAGTTCCACAAGAAAGCGCATGCCCCGGCCGCCGGCTTCTCGTTCTCCGGCCCGTTCGGACGCTATGACGAAGCGCAGCTTCAGCGCGGGTATCAGGTGTACAAGGAAGTGTGCGCTTCGTGCCACAGCCTGAAGTACGTTGCTTTCCGTGACCTTCAGGCGCTCGGTTACACCGAGGGCCAGGTCAAGGCTCTGGCGGCCGAATGGACTGTCCCGGGGATCGATCCGGATACTGGCGAAACCACCACTCGCAAGGGCCTGCCGACTGACAAGTTCCCTTCGCCCTATGCGAACAAGATTGCGGCGGCGGCGGCGAACAACAACGCCATTCCGCCCGACCTTTCGCTGATGACCAAGGCGCGCAAGGACGGCAGCAACTATGTCTATTCGCTGCTGACCGGCTATCAGGCGCAGCCGGCCGAGCTGGTCGAGAAGTTCCCGGCTTCGAAGACCGGCCCGGGCCTGCACTACAACCCATACTTCGCCAACCTGAACCTGGCGATGGCGCCGCCGATCACCACGGATGGTCAGGTGACCTACGCCGATGGCGCGCCTGAGCCGACCATCGACCAGATGGCGCAGGACGTAGCCGCCTTCCTCACCTGGACGGCGGAACCGAAGATGGAGCATCGCAAGCAGACCGGCGTTGCCGTGCTGATCTTCCTCCTGTTCGCCACTGTGCTGGCGTACCTGTCGAAGCAGCAGATCTGGTCGGGCCTGAAGCGCCGCGAAGACGACTGATCCGCAGACACTAGACCGATACCGCCCCTCGCGTCCGGCGACGCGGGGGGCGTTTTCGTTGGAGAACCGCGCGTATGAGCCCCGATGAACTCAAGGCCCTGGTCCGCACTGTGCCCGACTTCCCTGAGCCCGGTATCCTGTTCCGCGACATCACCACGCTGATCGGTCATGGCCAGGGGCTCGCCGCTGCAGTCGAGCACCTCGCCGAGCGCGCCCACGATGCAGGGGCACAGGCGATTGCCGGAATGGAAGCGCGCGGGTTCATCTTTGGTGCCGCCGTCGCGGTGCGGCTGGGGCTGGGCTTCGTCCCGGTGCGCAAACCGGGCAAGCTGCCGATCCCAACCATCGGGGTCGACTATGCGCTAGAATATGGCAGCGACCGGCTCGAAATCGACCCCAGCGCGGTTGGGCCCGGCCAGAGGGTCGCGATCGTCGATGACCTGATCGCCACCGGCGGCACGGCGCTGGCTGCAGCGCAGCTCCTGCGCACTGCCGGGGCCGAGGTCGACACGGCCCTGTTCGTGATCGACCTGCCCGATCTTGGCGGGGCCGACCGCCTGCGGGGGAGTGTAATTACGGTCGACGCCCTGATGGCTTTCGAGGGACTTTGAGTCTGGGATATTGACGCGGGGCCACTATCGGTGGCAAGCGCGCCCACGCTGGAAACGCGGGTATAGCATAGTGGTAATGCTCTAGCCTTCCAAGCTAGCTAGGCGGGTTCGATTCCCGCTACCCGCTCCAGCCTTCCAACGCCGTCAGCCGTCCCGCGCCGCCATCAGGGCCACGCAATTGAGCGCGATTGTCGCCGCTGCGAGCGCGGTCACGTCGCTGTGGTCATAGGCCGGAGCGACCTCGACCACGTCGGCACTGCGGATGTCGAGCCCCTCGAGCCCGCGCAGGATGCGCAGCGCCTTGCCGCTGCTGAGCCCGCCGGGCACGGGTGTGCCGGTGCCCGGGGCAAAGGCCGGGTCGAGACAGTCGATGTCGAAGGTCAGGTAGGCCGGGCGGTCGCCAACCACCTTGCGCACCGCTTCCGCGATGATCTCCGCCGGCATCACGTCGACGTCGTCGCCGTTCAGCACGCTCAGGCCGAGCGTGTCGGCATTGTTGGTCCTGATACCGAGCTGGATCGAATGCGCCGGATCAACGATCCCTTCGCGCACCGCGTGCCAGAACATCGTCCCGTGGTCGATCTCGTGCTCGCGCCC
>JAHDXX010000314.1 GCA_023384025.1 Sphingomonadaceae bacterium | reverse complement strand
AGCGCACCACCGGCAATTATGCGTTCGGCGATGTCAGCTACGGCAACCTCAATGCCGAAAACCGGCAAATGGCGCAGTGGAACCTTGCCCCCAATCTCATGGCAGGCGCACCGCAGGCGAGCCTGCGCGGCGATGACGGGCGCATGTACCGCACCTATGGCGATGCGCATTCGGTGATCGATGCGAGCGGCGCGATTTCACAGCTGCCGTTCAAGGCGACGATGACGCGCGGCTACGCCAGCGACTTGCGCAATCAGGGCCAGTGGTATCTCAATGAGGCAGACCGCATCGAGAACGGCACATCGACGACCTGGTCGAGCTCGCGCGGGCGGTTCGGCAGCGAGGTTGCCGCATCGAGCCAGGTCAGGGGCAGCCGCAGTGAAAGCGGCTCGCGCGCCTCCGACACCCACAATGTCGGCGGCAATGTCCTCATCGAAGGCTCGTCGGGCAAGTCGACCCGCGAGGTCACCAACGATGACCTGATCCTGCGGCAGGGGAATAGTCGTTCAAATAGCGATTTTGCCAACCGGGTGTTCGGTTCGAGTGTCTCCCTGACCGGAACCGGTACGATCGGAACGCCTATGCAGGACGCCGCCGGAAGTGGACTTGCAGGTTCATTGTCTGCAGCCCTGTCTGGTCGCAAGGAGACTGGCGATAGCGCGAGCGCCGGAACTGAACGCTCGGCCACCAATCAGGTCACCCGTGGCACCGACAAGTCCGAGGATGTTGGTAGCCGGGTCGTGATCAGCGGCAATGCGGGCGATGTGCAATCGAGCGGGACCTACAGCCAGGACTCGGAATACTCCGATGCGAGCCAGTCGCACACCAGCAGTGGCGGAACCGACTGGCGGGTTGCCGAAGCCGAGGAACGTCGCGCTGCCGCTGCGCGCTACCGCGAGATCGGGGGCCGCATGATGTCGGAAGCCAGCTATGCGGAGAGCCACGGATTTCAGGTCTCAAGCGATATGTCGAACCTCATCCAGGAGCGCTACGAGACGCTGCAGCGCGAACATCCCGAATGGCACTTGCCCGACATCTCCAATCCGCGCCTCGACTACCGCGATATCGCCCGGCGCGACCAGGCGATCAGCTTCATCATGGACGACCTGATGAGCGACTTGCGCAGCCGCCGGATCGACGAACTGGCCGATGTCGCGAAGATTGCGGGGCAGGGCACTCTGGGTTCGGCTGCAGATCTTGGTACGCCCTCTGGCGTGCCGCTGCCATCAGGAAGTCTGAGCGAGAGCAGGCTGATCACGCAGGACTTTGCTGGGCCGGTCGATGGAGCCGCCATGGCACGCGAGCTCGGACTTGGCATCAAGCGTGGTGTGCGGCTCGACCGGATGGATGGATCGCTGGTCCCGGCGATGGGCGCGGTCGCTGAAGAGGCGAGGGCGCTTGGCCTGCCAAAGCCAGTGGTGACCTCAGGGAACGACAGCAGCCAGCATGTCTCCGGGTCTGCGCATTATGCCAATCGCGCGCTCGACTTCAGGGGAAACAACATCTCCGACCAACAGGGTGCGCAATGGGCTGCCCGCGTGCGAGAGCGTCTTGGCCCATCCTATGCCGTCGACTTCGAGCGGTTCCCCGACAATCCGGCGCGCGACCACCTGCATGTGGCCAGGCGGAAAAACTAAGGCAGGTCAGCCAATCAGGTTCGACATATATGCCAAGAAGACCGCCACGATGCACATGAGTACAGCGAGGGCGATCGAGAGAGGGCCAGCTGTGCGACCGTTCGAGCCGCCAAATGTCGGGAGCGGTTGCCCGGTCACATGGTCGAAATGACCCGGGCGGGGATAGATTGGGTGTCCATCAAGTCCGTAGCGATCATGGTCCATGGCAGGGTCTTCCTTATCCCTGCATGGATAGCCCGAACGGGCTCGATTTTCAATCGCATGGCAGGGCAATTCTGCGCCCCACGCCCTTGACGCTCCATCCTCCTCCCGCAGCGCGCATGCGCTGGATACACGGCCTTGAAGGCCATGGCGAAGCGCGGCGGGCAAGGACAGCAGAGTGCATGATCGATGTCCACGAACTGTCACTTCATGCCAAGGTGTGAATGCGATCAACCTTGCAATTCTGGAGTGACGCTACAGATTTGCAAGGTTGCCGACATCACCGTGTTTTGATACATAACATCGGACGGGGTATTAATTTGTCCGAGCTAAAGTATCACAATGACTGCTGCCCACACCCAGCGCGACAAAGTGCTCCAGATGCTCGGCGAGCGGACCATGGCGCGCGCTCACGAGTTCAGAGCCGCAGGAATCACCGCCGCGACGCTGGCGCGCGCCGACAAGCATGGCGAAATCGTGCGGAC
>JAHDXX010000030.1:10694-19412 GCA_023384025.1 Sphingomonadaceae bacterium | reverse complement strand
CGGGCGAAGCAGGCGGGAATGCCCCGCAACCATGCCCGCTGCCTCTCACTTTTGTTGTGCACTGCAAAAACACACTGGCCAAGCGGTGCCGGGGCGCGCAAGGCTGCTGGCATGACGCCCCCCGCGCAACAGGAAGGCCGCACCCTCGGCGAGCGCGAGCTGATCGTGCTCATGGCCCTGCTGATGAGCCTGCAGGCCTTCGGCATCGATTCGATGCTGCCCGCGCTCGGCGTGATGGGCGGCGACCTGGGCGCGACGGGCAACGACCGGCAGTTCGTGATCAGCGCCTATTTCCTTGGCTCGGGCATCGGTGCGTTCTTCCCCGGTGCCTTCGCCGACCGGTTCGGCCGCCGCCCGGTGCTGTTTTTCGGGCTGGTGTCGTACGTCGTGTTCTCGCTCGCCTGTGCCCTGGTGACGGACTTCGCCACGCTGCTGGCGCTGCGGCTGGTGCAGGGCATTGCCTGCGCCGGGCTCAGCGTGGTGCCGACCGCGATCGTGCGCGACAAGGTTGGCGGTGACCGCATGGCGAGCATGATGAGTCTGATCATCATGATCTTCCTCGCCGTGCCGATCTTCGCCCCTGCCATCGGCCAGCTGATCCTGCTGGTGGCAGACTGGCGGGCAATCTTCATGGCGATGGCCGTGATGGGCACGCTGGTCGGCCTGTGGGTGTGGTGGCGCCTGCCCGAATCGCTCACGCAGGAAAACGTGCAGGACCTCGATCCGGTCACGATCCTGAAGAACATGGGCACCGCGCTCTCCAACCGGGTGGCGGTCGGCTATGTCACGGGCAGCGCACTGGTGTTCGGCTCGCTGTTCGGGTTCCTCAATTCGAGCGAGCAGCTGATTTCCGAAGCGTTCGGCGCAGGCGACTATTTTGCGCTTATCTTCGGCGCTTCGGTGTTCGGCATGGTGGTGGCCAGCTTCACCAACTCGCGCATTGTCGAACGGTTCGGGGCCCGCCGGGTCAGCCACACTGCGTTGCTGCTGTTCCTGGTGGTGGCAGTGCTGCAGATGCTGGCGGCGGGGCGCGGCGGGCAGACGCTGTGGACGTTCGTGCCGCTGCTCGCGCTGAGCATGACCATGCTCGGCTTCGTCGGGTCGAACTTCTCGTCGATCGCGATGCAGCCGTTCCAGCATATCGCCGGGGCGGCTTCGTCAGCGCATACAAGCCTGCGGATGGTGACCGGGGCGGTGCTCGGCGCGGCGATCGGGCAGGCCTATGACGGCACGGCCTTCCCGCTCGGGGTGGCGATGACCGCTTGCGCGATAATCGCACTCGCCCTCGTGCTCTACAGCGAGCGGGGCAAACTGTTCCGCCGCCCGGGTGAAGCGCACACGTACATGATCGTGCACGATATCCTGCGGAACTAGCGAGCAGGATGCCAGTCCCCCTCCCTTGAGGGAGGGGTTAGGGGTGGGGGTACTGCCCGCTCGCCAAAGTTGAACCTCCACCCCCAGCCCCTCCCCAAGGGGAGGGGAGTATGGATGGCTGCCTCGGCTCGATCAATCCGCCCCCAACCGCCGCCACGCCAGTTCGGCAAACTCGCACAGCAAGGGCCGGGTGTCGCGCGGGTCGATGATGTCCTCGACGTTGAACCGCTCGGCGCTGCGGAACGGGCTGGTGACCTTTGCCAGCCGCGCGCGGATCGCCTCCAGTTCGGCGGACGGGTCTTCCGCCGCCTCGATCTCGGACTTGTAGGCGACCTCCAGCCCGCCCGCGATCGGGAGCGAGCCCCAGTCGCCCGAAGGCCAGCAATACCGGTACTGGTAGCTGCTGTCGTTGCTCATCGCGCTGCCGGCGATGCCATAGGCGCGGCGCATGACCACGCTGGCGAGCGGCACGGTCGCCTTGTAGACGGCGTTCATCGCCTGCACCCCGTAGCGGATCGTGCCCGCGACCTCTGCTTCGCGCCCGATCATGAAGCCGGGGTTATCGACCAGGTGCACGATCGGCAGGCGGAACTGGTCGGCCAGCTTGACCCATCGCTCGACCTTCTCGCTGGTCTTGGCGTCCCATGAGCCGCCGAGGTAGCTCGGGTCGTTCGCCAGCACCATCACCGGCCAGCCGCCGAGCCGGGCGAGGGCAGTGATGCAGGCGCGGCCCCACATCCTGCCGATCTCGAACACGGTACCCCTGTCGAACAGCAAGTCCATCGCGCGGCGCATCGAATAGACCTGCTTGTCCTCCCGCGGAACGAGGGAGAGCAGCGCTTCCTCGCGCCGGTCGGCCGGGTCGCCGGTTTCGACGCGGCGGGCGAGCTGGCCGACATGCTCGGGCATGAAGCTGAGGAAATGGCGCGCGCGGGCGAAGGCTTCGGCCTCGCTGGCGACCTCGTCATCGACCACGCCGTTACGGGTGTGGATCGCGCTGCCGCCGAGCGCTTCCTTGGCTTCCTCGTGGTTGGCCGAGCCCCCGTCCTTCCACGCTGCGCCGAGGCCATCGACCACCGCGGGGCCGGCGGCGAAGATCTGGCTCAGACCCCTGACCATGATCGAGTAATGGCTGGCGACGATCCGCGCCGCGCCAAGGCCCGCAGTCGGCCCCAATGCCAGCGCCACCACCGGCACGGTGTCGAGGTTCCTGACCACCTCGCTCCACATGTGGACCGCGGGGATATAGGTCGCGCCGATCATCTCCAGCGTCTTGACGCTGCCGCCGCCGCCGGTGCCGTCGATCATGCGAATGATCGGCAGGCGCAGCTCGTGCGCCATCTTCTCGGCCTGCTCCATCTTGCGGCCGATCCCGGCATCAGCCGCGCCGCCGCGGATGGTGAAATCGTCGGCGGTGGCGACCACGGGGCGACCGTTGATGGTCGCCTTGCCGAACAGGAACGGGGCCGGGAGGACGCCGGTGAGGTTGCCCTCCGCATCATAGGCGCCCTTGCCGGCGATCTTGCCGATTTCGCGGAAAGAACCGGGGTCAACCAGTGCAGCCAGCCGCGCGCGGGCATCCATCTTGCCCCGGCCATGCTGGCGCGCAACCTTGTCCGCGCCGCCCATCTGCTCCGCCAGCGCCTCGCGCGCGCGCAGTTCCTCGAGTTCCTTGGCCCAGGTCATTGATCCTCCCCCACCGGGGGAGGGGGACCACCGAAGGTGGTGGAGGGGCACGTGCCGCTCTCGAGACGCTTGAGGATCAGAGCCATCGGCCCGTGCCCCTCCACCATGCTGCGCATGGTCCCCCTCCCCGTTCCGGGGAGGATCATTGCGGCACCACCGTGCACAGCACCGCCTCGACCTGCACCTGCCCGCCCGCGCTGACGCTCAGCCCCTCGACCACCCCGTCGAAGGGCGCGGTGAGGGCGTGTTCCATCTTCATCGCCTCGAGCACCATGAGCCGCTGCCCGGCGGTGACCGCCTGACCCTCGGCGACATCGACCGCGATGACCTTGCCCGGCATCGGCGCAATGATCGCGCCATCGGCGGCGGAGGTGTGGCCGGTGCCGCGGGCTGCCAGTGCAAACTCGAACGCAGAGCCTTCGTTGAAAACGACGGCTGTCTGCCCGATCACCGTCCCTGTCATCACCGGCGCATCACCTGAGTCAGTGGAGTAAAGGTCCCACTCTTCGCCGACGACACGAACCGTATTTGACCAAGCCTGATCGAGGTCAATGACCCGCGCGCCGTCGGGAGTCGACAACGCAACTGTGTTGCGCTTCGGAGCGTTCAGACGAAATCCTGCCCATGGAGCTTCGTTGCAATGATCGGTCGAGAGCATTGCCGCAACTTTCCATGTTGCGTCATCGGCTGCGGTCGTCGGGATAAGCCGTTCGCCCTTGCGTTCGATGAAGCCGGTATCGAGCACGGCGCTGCGGAAATCTGGGTCGTCAAGCGCCCGAGCGACGAACCCGGCATTCGTCCGAACTGGCCAGACTTCCGTGGTTGTCAGGCCATAATTCAGATCATTGATCGCCTGCTCGCGCGATTCAGCGTGGCTGATGAGCTTGGCAATCATGGGATCATAGAAGGGTGAGATAACTCCACCGGCCTCAACACCGGTCTCGATGCGCTCGAGATCGCCAAACTTCAGGTGCTCCAACCGCCCCGTGCTCGGCAGAAACCCTTTCGCCGGGTCCTCCGCATAGAGCCGCGCCTCGATGGCGTGGCCGTTGATCGACAGCTCGTCCTGCCGCTTCGGCAGCGGCTCGCCGCTCGCGACGCGCAGCTGCCATTCGACCAGATCGACCCCGGTGATTTCCTCGGTGACGGGGTGTTCAACCTGAAGCCGGGTGTTCATTTCCATGAAGAAGATGCGGTCCGCCCTCAGCCCTTCCGAGGCATCCGCGATGAACTCGATCGTGCCTGCGCCCTCGTAATCGACCGCCTTGGCGGCGCGCACGGCGGCGGCGCAGATTGCCGCGCGGGTGGCTTCGTCCATGCCGGGGGCGGGGGCTTCCTCGATCACCTTCTGGTGGCGGCGCTGGAGCGAGCAGTCGCGCTCGAACAGGTGGACGACATTGCCGTGGCTGTCGCCGAACACCTGCACCTCGATGTGGCGGGGCGACGTGATCCATTTCTCCAGCAGAACCTCGTCATTGCCGAAGCTCGCCTTGGCCTCGCGGCGGCAGCTCTCCAGCGCGGCCACGAAATCCTCGGGCGCATCGACCTTGCGCATCCCCTTGCCGCCGCCGCCCGCGACCGCCGTGATGAGGACGGGATAGCCGATGGCCTCGGCCTCCTTGGTGAGCCGCTCGACCGACTGGTCGGAGCCGTCATAGCCCGGCGTCACCGGCACGCCCGCGCTCCGCATTAGCTGCTTGGCGGCGTCCTTCAGGCCCATGGCGCGGATGCTCGCAGGCTTGGGGCCGACCCAGATCAGCCCTGCGTCGATCACCGCCTGCGCGAAGTCGGCGTTCTCGGAGAGGAAGCCATAGCCCGGGTGGATCGCATCCGCCCCGGTCTGCTGCGCCGCCGCGATGATCTTCGCGCCCACCAGATAGCTTTCCGCAGCGGGCGAGGGGCCGATATGCACGCTCTCGTCGGCGCTGCGCACATGCAGCGCCTTGGCATCGGCATCGGAATAGACCGCGACCGTCGCGATCGCCATCGCGCGCGCGGTGCGGATGATGCGGCAAGCTATCTCGCCGCGATTGGCGATGAGGAGTTTGGATATCATCGCTGCGGGTTAGACCGGGCAGTGGTGCGTGTCGAGATGGAGCAGGGTTTCTCGCAGAGACGCAGAGGAAAGCGAGACAGGGAGAAGTGGCGCCCGCCGCGCAGCGGCATTCTGATTTGTTCACACGAAGACACGAAGATGTTTGTGCATGCTCGCCACACACACCGCCATCTTCGTGTCTTCGTGTGACTCCATAAAGCGGCTGCGCCGCAAACTTCTTCTCCGCGTCTCGCTTTCCTCTGCGCCTCTGCGAGAAACCAACTGAGCGCTAAGGCCGCGCAGTGAAATCCCGCCGGGCCCAGCGCGGCATTTGCGCCAGCGCGGGCGGCTGGCTGACCAGTGCCTCGACAAATGCCGCCGCTGCGTGCCTGATCTTGTCCCACTTGCTGGTCGAGACGCGCCGGTCCCATGCGCCGGTCCCGCGCTGGCGCACTTCGCGGCCGATCTCGCCGTAGATCCGCGCGGCAGAGAGCACCGCCCAGCGGCTGCGGAACGGCAAGCGGGCGGCGCCGATCCGCGCGGCGGCTTCGTGCTGCTCCATCAGGCTGACCAGTTGCGCGGCCATGTCGGCCAGTTCCTGCCGGTGGTGCGGCTTGGTGTGCTGGCCGGGCTCGATATCCTCCTCGACCAGCCACTCGACTGGCAGGTAGCATCGGTCGGCCGCGTCGTCCTCCACCACGTCGCGGGCGATGTTGGCGAGCTGGAACGCGAAGCCCAAGTCGCATGCGCGGTCGAGCGTGTCCTCGTCGTGGCGGTCCACGCCCATGACCAGCGCCATCATTGCGCCTACCGCGCCCGCGACGTGGTAGCAGTAGCGCATCAGGTCGCGCTCGCTGCGCGGGCGCCAGTCGTCGGCATCGAGCGCGAACCCGGCGATCACGTCTTCCGCCATGGCGGGGGTAATGCCGCATTCCTTTGCCACTACGCCCAGCGCATCGAACGCCGGGTCGCCGGTCGCCTCGCCTGCGAAGGCCTTGGCGGTCAGCGCACGGATGCGGGCGAGCCGTTCCCCGGCGCCCGACTGGTCCCCCAACGCGCCGCCCAGTTCCTGCGCATCGGCGATATCGTCCGCCCGGCGGCACCAGGCGTAGAGCAGCCACACCCGCTCGCGCGTGGTCCGGTCGAACAGCCGGCTGGCGGCGGAAAAGCTCTTCGACCCGCGCTTGATCGAGCGGCGCGACAGCTCGACCAGCTCGGCGCGGCGGTTTCCGCTCGACACCACTTTATCGCGTCGCCCCTGCGCAGGCAGGGGCCCATCTGCCCTCGCGCTGATGCGAGACCGTGGATAGACCCCAGCCTTCGCTGGGGTGACGGGCAAGACTTGTTTTCGTGGCGATTGTGCCCGTCACAAATCGTCCGCCTTCATCCGGAAGATCGGCGTGTGCGGTACGTAAGCCGCCATCGCGTCGAGCAGGCCGGGCAGGGTGTCGCGCGCGATCAGGATGTTCTGGTGCGCGGCACGGACGAAGCCGACCTCGGCCATCTTCGCGTTGAAGGCGAGCAGGTCATCGTAGAACCCGAACGCATTGAGCAGCCCGACTGGCGAGGTGTGATAGCCCAGCTGCGCCCAGCTCATCGCTTCCCACAGCTCGTCCATCGTGCCGACCCCGCCGGGGATGGTGACGAACCCGTCGCTGAGGTCGGTGAAGGCCTTTTTGCGCTCGTGCATGCCCGACACGACATGGAGCGCGGTGCAGTCATGGTTGGCGACTTCGGAATTGGCCAGCGCATCGGGGATCACCCCGATCACCTCGCCCCCCGCCTCCAGCGCGCCGCTCGCCACCGCGCCCATCAGCCCGAGCCGGCCGCCGCCATAGACGACGCCAATCCCGCGCTCCGCCAGCGTACGGCCGACATCGCGCGCCAGCTCCATATAGCGTGGATCGGCCGGCGTCGCGGACCCGCAATAGACGGCGAGGCGGTTCATAGATCCTCCCCGGGACGGGGAGGGGAACCAGCCGCAGGCTGGTGGAGGGGCACCGTCAACGTCTCGCTCCTGCTTCTGCAGATTTCGACCAGCCGCGTAACGACCGGTTCGATATCGTCAAGTATCGCCTGTGCGGGGATGCGGGTGGTGACTATGCCGCGCGCGCGCAGGAAGGCAGAACGGTTGGCGTCGCGCATTGCGGCTCTGGCGCCATCGTGCGCAGCGCCATCCACTTCAATTGCAAGCCGGGCCTTGGCACAAAAAAAGTCGAGCACGTAATCTCCTGCCGGATGCTGGCGGCGGAACTTGAGCCCGCCAGGCCGCTTGCGAAGTTCCGTCCAGAGCAGGGCTTCGGGAAGCGACATTTCGCTGCGGAGTTTGCGCGCCAGCTTTAATGTCGGGCGTGGCCCGGTGATCACTGAGGGTGCCCCTCCACCATGCTGCGCATGGTCCCCCTCCCCCGGACGGGGGGGTGCATTTGCTCAGATCCTCCAACATTAGCCCGGCGGTCGCCTTCGCGCTGCCGACCACGCCGGGGATGCCTGCGCCCGGGTGGGTGCCTGCGCCGACCAGATAGAAGTTGCCGATCACGTCATCGCGGTTGTGGCCGCGGAAGAAGGCGCTTTGCCACAGCACCGGCTCCAGGCTGAACGCACTGCCGAGGTGTGCGCTGAGGTCGTGCGCGAAGTCCTTCGGAGCGTAGCTGAACTTGGTCACGATCCGGTCGTGGATGTCGGGGATCAGCCGCCTCCCGACTTCGTCGAGGATGCGCTTTTCCAGCATCGGGCCGACTTCGTCCCAGTTGACCGCCAGCTTGCCCATGTGCGCGACCGGGACCAGCGCATAGAACGTGCTCTGCCCCGGCGGGGCCATGCTCGGGTCGGTCACGGTCGGATGATGCAGATAGATCGAGAAATCCTGCGGCAGCACCCCGTGATCGTAGATGTCGTCGAGCAGGCCTTTGTAGCGAGGGCCGAACAGGATCATGTGGTGCGGGATGCCGGGCCAGGTGCCCTCCAGCCCGAAATGGACCACGAACAGGCCGGGGCTGAAGCTCTTGCGGCTGAGCGATTTCGCCTGATCCTTGCCGCGCTTGGTGCCGCTGAGCAGGTCGCGGTACGAATGCATGATGTCGGCATTGCTGGCGACCGCGTCGAAAGTCTCGCGCCAGCCGCTCGCCGTCTCGACCTCGGTCGCGCGATTGCCGATGGTGTGGACCTGAACCACGGGGTCGCCCACCCGCATCATGCCGCCGAGCCGCTCGAAATGGCGGACCATCCCGGCGATCAGGCGGTTGGTGCCGCCACGCGTCCACCACACCCCGCCGTCCTTCTCCAGCTTGTGAATGAGGGCGTAGATGCTGCTGGTCTTCATCGGGTTGCCGCCGACCAGCAGGGTGTGGAAGCTGAGCGCCTCGCGCAGCTTCTCGCTCTGCACGAAGCTGGAAACCATGCCATAGACGCTGCGCCACGCCTGCTTCTTGGCCAGCGCAGGGGCGGCCTTGAGCATCGACTTGAAGTCGAGGAACGGCACATGGCCAAGCTTGACGTAGCCTTCCTCGTAAACCCCGGCGGAGTACTCGAGGAAGCGCTGGTATCCGGCCACGTCGGCCGGGTTAAGCTTGGCGATCTCGGCGTTGAGGTTGGCTTCGTCGTTGGAATAGTCGAAGTTGGTC
>JAHDXX010000030.1:0-10684 GCA_023384025.1 Sphingomonadaceae bacterium | reverse complement strand
CCAGTTGAGGCGGTAGAACGGCATGACCGGCATCAGCTCGACATCGGCCGCCATGTCGTGGCCTGACAGCGCCCACAGTTCCCTGAGGCAATCTGGGTCGGTGACGACGGTCGGCCCGCCATCGAACAGGAAACCGTCGCGCTCCCAGAAGTAGGCCCGCCCGCCGGGCTTGTCGCGCGCTTCGACCACGGTGGTCCGGACCCCGGCCGATTGCAGGCGGATGGCGAGGGCCATGCCGCCGAACCCGGCGCCGATAACGCAGGCGCGCTTGCCCGCTTCGGGGACAATGCCCTGGCTGGCGGCGGAGACAGGGGCGGGTGCGGCGACGGTCATCGGGGGTGTCTTTCAGTCAGCGGGGTGCCTTTGCCGACAATCGCCGACACAGCGCGCACAACGGATACGGGCGGTTTGCCCGAAAGGATGCGGATGCGGTCCGCCAAAGTCGAGCGGGCGGCGTAGAACCGTTCGATCAAAGGCTGCGGCAAGCGGTAGAACCGCTCGAAAATGCGATAGCGCCGGTCCGGTTCCGCCGCATCGAACAGCATTCGTCCGAGCATGCGGTAGAACCGCGTTTGCGCCCAGTGGCGCCGCGCCCGGCTGTCGACAAAGGCGGCCATCTGGACCCCGGGCAGTTCCGCCTCTTGCGCAATCGCCAGAGCATTGGCGACGGCGATCGGCAGGGTGTAGCTGGTCAGCGGATGGGCAAACCCGCCGCGCGCACCGGCTGCCGCCACGCCTTCGATAGCGGTCTCAGCGCGATAGGCGCTGAAATCACCCGCTGTGATCACCGGCAGGACGCCGGTCTCGCCGCCCAGGATCTGGCCGTCCCACCCTTGCCCACGGCAATAGGCATCGATCCGGCCGGAAAGTGCCGAGCGGTCAAGCACCGGGCTGTCAGCGTAGTAGGTATCCTCGACGAACAGCTCGTCCACCCCAAGCGGCAGGGTATAGACGAAACGATAGGCCCTGTGCTGGTCAACCGCCGCATCCATGATCACCGGCGCTTCCAGCCCGTGCGGCTCCGGCGTGCGCAAGTGGCGCCCCATGAACACCTGCCACCCGCCAGACAGATGGCGCGAAGGGGCAAAGGTACGGCAGTCGATCACTGTGCGGGCAGAGATCGGTTCGCCACTCGCCAGCGTTACGCTGCTGGCGGTGACCTCGGTCACCTCCGCACCGCTCACGATCGTGCCTTCGGGCAGCTCGCGCCTCAGTGCGGCATCGAAATCGAGCGAGGTGAGCGAGCAATAGGCAGCTCGCAGACGGCGGCGGTAGGCAGGGAAGCGGACTTCGTAACCCTGCCATTCGGTCTTGCGGAAGCCCGCCATCAGGGCGGTGCCATCGGGATCGAGATCGCTTGCGAACCAGCTCCACCGGTGATTGCCGCCGAGCGCCCGTTCGCGTTCGATCAGGGCGATGGCCATATCCGGATGGCGCCGGTGCAGCGCGAGCGCGATCAGCCCGCCAGCGAGCCCGCCTCCGACAATTGCTATTTCAACCCGGCGCCCGTTCATGCGTCGCCAGCCCTAGGGCAGGCAGGCCCAAGGAGCAATGGGGCGGGCAATTGCGAACTGGGGCGCTTGCGTTGCCGGGCTTGCTGATTCAAGGTGCGCGCAATGGGGACACTATCACCGCATCGCCCGGCGTGGATCGCCGCCCTTGCCATCACCCTGGTCACGCTTGGCGTGCTGCTCGCCATGGGGCGCCCGCCGATCTGCACTTGCGGCACGGTGGAGCTGTGGTACGGCAACATCAATTCCTCGGGCAACAGCCAGCACCTGTCGGACTGGTATACGCCGAGCCATATCATCCACGGGATGCTGTTCTATGGCCTCGGCTGGCTGCTGTTTCGCAAGTGGTCGCTGGGCAGCGCGCATTCCGGCCGCTGGGCTTTCGCGCTTGCCGTGTTCCTTGAAGCGGCGTGGGAAGTGATCGAGAACACGCCCTTCGTGATCGACCGCTACCGCGCGGTCACGGTCAACTGGGGCTATTCGGGCGACAGCGTGATCAATTCCATGGCGGACATCGCCTGGATGAGCTTCGGCTTCTGGCTCGCGATGCGCCTGCCTGTGAAAGTAACCGTAGCCCTTGCAGTGACTGCGGAGATCGTCACTGCGCTGGTGGTGAAGGACAACCTCACGCTCAACGTCCTGATGCTGGTCTGGCCGCTGGAAAGCGTGCGCGCATGGCAGGGGGCGGGGTGAAACTCGGCCTGCCATTACGCTAACACACCCGCTCGTGCTGAGCCTGTCGAAGCACAGTTCTTTCTGCACCGCGTAAGGAAAGAGCAGCCCTTCGACAGGCTCAGGGCGAACGGAGGTTTGGCCGCCCCCCCTTCCCCGAAAGGAAAGGGGCGAACCGTTACTTGGAGTCCTTCTTGTCCTCCCCGCCGGTCGTGCCTTCGGGCAGATCCGGGCGCGGCGGCCTTGCGGTTGCCGGTCTTGAGGTAGGTGTCGAACCACTCCATCATCCGCAGGTTGTAGTCATAGCGCGCGGCGGCCTTCTGGCTGCCGTGGCCTTCACCGGGATAGAGCACCAGCCGCACCGGGGTTTCCGGCTTGCGGGTCTTGATGTGGCGGTAGAGCTCGTAGCTCTGCGTCGGCGAGACGCGGGTGTCCTCGGCCCCGTGCATGATCAGGATCGGGGTTTCCGCCTTGTCGACATGGGTGATCGGGCTGCGCTCCATCAGGTGGTCCCATTCCTCCCATGGCCACTTGCGCTCGTGGACGAGATACATCTCGTTGGGAATGTCGGTGGTGCCGAACTTGGAGACATTGTTGGAGATGCCGACGAACATCACGCTCGCGGCATATTCCGACGAGTAATAGGTCGCGCCCCAGGCGCTGGCGAACCCGCCGTAGGAACCGCCGGTGATGCCGACCCGCTTCGGATCGGCCAGCCCCTGCGCCACGAAGTGCCGCTTGGCATCGACGATATCGTCGAACTCCTTGCCCGCGTAATCGCCCTGATGCTGTTTGGCGAAGGCGACGCCGTAGCCGGTCGAGCCGCGATAGTTGGGCAGGAACACGGCATAGCCTTGCCCTGCCGCCACCTGGCCCGGCTTGCTGTAGGCGGTCTGCCAGCCGTTGCTTTCGTGCGCTTCCGGCCCGCCGTGCACGTTCATGATCAGCGGGGCGCCGCCCTTGGGCGCGGGGCCAACCGGTTCGATCAGCACGCCTTCGATCTGCTGGCCGTCGCGCGCGGTATAGGTGACTGCGCTTTGCTTGCCGAAAGTGATCTCGCTCAGCCAGGGGTTGTGCCGGGTCCAGCGGTTGAAGGCGCCGTTTCCTGCCCCGGCCCCTGAGCCGGGGTCCCACACGAACAGTTCGGTCGGGTGCTGCGGGCTGTTGGCGCGCACGGCGATCCGGTTGCCGGCCGCCTCGACCCCGGTCAGGATCAGCGCGCCGCCGTCATGCTCGTGGTCGAGGCTGCCATCGGGCTTGTAGACCCTGAGCAAACTGCGCGCGCCGACGTGGATCACCGCGGCGAGGCGCCCGTCGGGCAGCCATTCGGCATCGACCGCCGCCTCTGCGGCATCGGGGTTGAGCGCGCGGAAGGCGCCGGTCGCGACATCGGCCAGATGCAGCGTGGTATCCGCCGGATCGTGCTGGTCGACCCCGGCGATCAGTGCAATCTGCTTGCCGTCAGGCGAAACTTCCACATCGCCGAGCTTGCCGGGGGTCTTGACCACTGCCTTGACCGCACCGCTGGCGAGGTCGATCACGTTGACCCGGGTCGAGGTGTAGCTGTCATCGACGCGCGGGCTGGGTGCGGACTTGACCGCCGCATGCTTGCCATCGGGAAGGACGGAAATTTCGCTGATATAGCCGGGGACGGTGATCTGCCGCGGGGCCCTGTCCGGCTCGGCGCCGATCGTGACCGCGAACAGGCGGGTCAGGTCGAGTTCTTCCTCGTAGACCACCGCGTCGAACCCGGCCTTCTTCGCCTTGGTGCGGGCCTTGTTTTCCTCCGCGCCGGTCAGCAGGTAGAGCGTCGTGCCATCCGGGCTCCAGGCATACTGGCGCACCGCGCTGTCCTTCACTTCAGCGAGCTTGCGCTGGGCACCGCCATCGACCGGCATGCCCCAGACGCTGCGCTTCTCGTCACCCTTGGCCCACAGGAAGCTGAGCATCCGCCCGTCGGGCGAGAATGCCACACTGCCGGGGTTGACGTCGCGCGGCAGGTATTCGCGTGCGGTGTTCGCATCCCATGCGACCGACAGGGTCGACCTGGTGCTGCCGTTGTCCTCGCCAGCGGTGACATCGGGCAATTTGCCGCTGGTATAGGCAATCCGGGTTCCGTCGGGCGAGACCGCGACCGAACCGACCGCTTCAAGCTTCGCCACGTCCTCGGGAGTCATCGGACGGGCGGCGGCGGTAGCGGCAAAGGAGACACTGGCCAGGAGAGTTGCGGCGGTCAGCGTGACGCGTAGCATAAAGGGCAATTCCTCTCGTTATGGGGGATGGAGTGTTCATAGCGCCTTGTCCGGGCAGGGCAACCGGCAGGCCGGTGCTCCCTTGCGTCAAAGCGAAGGTGCGGGCAGACACGCGGCTCAATGGGGAGAGACCTGATGCGCCTGAAACTGCTGCTTGTCACCGCCGCCGCGCTGGTCGCCGCGCCTGCCATGGCCGACACCACCGTGATCCATGCCGACGGGCTGGTCGTCGATGCCGCCAGCGCGCCGCGCGGCAAGTCGACGGTGATCGTCACCGACGGGCGGATCACGGCGATCGAAGACGGATGGAGCGCGGTGCCGGACGGGGCAACGATGGTGCACCTCGAAGGCAAGACGCTGGTCCCCGGCCTGATCGATCTGCACACGCACCTGACCGGAGATCCCGGCGGTGATTTCTGGAAGGAAGCGGTCGAGCCGGACGAATGGGGCGTGGTGCTGGGGGCGAAGAACGCGCGGCGGACCGTGCTCGCCGGGTTCACCACCGTGCGCGAGGCGGGCAGCGCACAGCACACCGCGTTCTCGCTGCGCCGCGCCACAGCGGAAGGCCTGATGCCGGGGCCGCGGATCATTGCCGCAGGGCCGGCGCTGGCGCTCGTCGGCGGGCATGGCGATACCAACGGCTTCCGCCCGGAAATCAACGCAGCGCTCGACAGCGGCTACACCTGCACCGGTCCGGTCGAGTGCGCGGAGAAAGTCCGCCTCGCCAGCCAGAACGGGGCGGACGTGATCAAGATCACTGCCACCGGCGGCGTGCTGAGCCAGCAGGGGCGCGGGCTGGAGGCGCATTTCAGTGACGAGGAAATGAGCGCGATCGCCAGGACCGCGCACTCGCTCGGGCTCAAGGTCATGGCCCATGCCCACGGCGCGCGCGGGATCGAGGCCGTGGCGCGCGCAGGGATCGATACAGTCGATCACGGCACCTACATCGACGAGGCGGCGGCCAAGGCAATGAAGGCGAACGGCACGGTGCTGATCCCCACGCTGATGGCGCTGCAGGGCGTGTCGGAAGGGCTGGGCAAAGGAGTCTACACTCCGGTGGTCGAAGCGAAGATCCGCGCGGTCCAGCCGCTCATGGCGACGCTGGTGTCGCGCGCCCGTGAGCATGGCGTGACGATTGCCTTCGGCACCGATGCCGGGGTTTACCAGCATGGCCGCAATGCCGAGGAGTTCCGCCTGATGATGGCGCAGGGCATGACCAGCCGCGAGGCGCTGGCGGCGGCCACTACCACGGCTGCCAAAGTGCTGGGGATGGAAAACGAGATCGGGCGGATCGCGGTGGGCTATTCGGCGGATATCATCGCAGTCCAGGGCAACCCGCTCGACGACGCGACCGTGCTGGAGAAAGTGGACTGGGTCATGGTGCGTGGGCGGGTGATGGAGTGAGCGGCTGCACACGTTTGTCTAATTCGAAATAGAGCCGCGCCCTTAGTCGCTTGTCAAAGGCATATTTTTGAGACCGATCATTGCTTGACTTGGCATCACGCGTCGCTTTGATTGTCAGGGCATAAAGCACGGGGGATTCGATGAACAGGCTGTTGACTGCTGGACTATCTTCGCTTCTGGTTTTGCTTGGTGGATGCGATAGCTCGCCCTTTCGTTCGTCGACAGCCGGATGCGGTAGTGACGAAGCCCGAAAAGTTGTCGAAGACCTCCTGAAGGAAGAACTTACTTACGGTGTCCAGAGCCAGCTTGATGCGCAAAAAGAGCTAGGCTCATACGATGCGACCGAACTTGAAAATGCTGTTAAACGGATCAAGATTGACCTTACGGATGTTCGCACATCGCGCGACGATCCGGACAGCGAACGCTATGCTTGTAGAGCCGCACTGTCTCTTGAACTACCGAAGCTTGTTGAGAGCAAGGCAAACGAAGTTCGCGGCATGGCAGAATTGGGGACGGTTCGCGAGCTTGCTAATCGCTATAAGATGAAACGGAAAGGTGGAGACTATTCGACTGAGTTCGATTATTTTATTCAGCCCACAGACGATGGTAAAAAACTGTTCGCTGAAATGGATGATGACGCTCCGGCTCTAACGTTTCTTGCCGAAGTGCTTGCCTCTTATCTTTTGGCTGATGAGATTCGCGAGGAAAAGATTGCGCAAGATATGGAAATTGCGCGTGAAGAGCGTGCAGTGCGTGAGCAAGAAAAGGCTGCAGCGCAAATGGAAATGGAAATGGACGCAGCATTCAGAGCGGAGGGCGATGCTGCACTTAATTCAGCAAAGGTCCAGCGTGACCTTGCTTCGGAGCGGATAAATGCGGTTTGGAACGCGATGGACGTCGGGGCGAGTGAAGACCTCGACAAAGTGCATTCGGCATGGGTCAAAGAGATGAAAGCGCGCTGCGCGTCTGAATCCGCGGGCACCGATACAAGAGCTTCGATGCGTCAAGCTCGAGAATTACAATGCCAAACTAGGCTAGTTCGTAGTTGCGCGACGTCGCTGGAGCGAAACATTGGTAATTCGTCTTCGCAATGGAGTTACTGCAGGTTCTGATTTTGTTTTGACGGCTCAACGATGCAACCGTGCTGGAAAATGTCGACTGGGTGATGGTGCGCGGGCGGGTGATGGAGTGAGCGGCTTTCGGGAATACCCCTGAATTCGCGTAGATTACCACGAAGCCAATTCTCACGGCCCGATTTGGCTGCTAGGCGCGGTGACCGGAAGACCTTCCGGTCGCAGGGAAAGTGGTTCGCGTGGCAAGCAGGATCGGCAAAGTGCTGATGGCTCCGGTCTGGCTCGTCCAGCTCGTCACGGGCGCGAAGAGCTTTCTCGACAACCCGGTGATCGGTTCGCACAGACTGAACCGCCGGGGCCTGCATGTATGGCGGGTGAGGCTGGCCGATGCGATGTGTCGCTGGCGACGCCGGCGCCTTGCCAGGCACGTTCGCGACGATTGGCGAGCGGCTTTCGACCGGGATGGCTTCGTGGTCATCCCAGATATTGTCCCGCCCGAACAGTTCGCGGCCCTGCGCACCGCAATCCTCGGGTACGAGGGCGAAGCACGCGAGATGCAGCAGGGTGATGCCATCACCCGCCGCATGGCGATCGATCCGCAGATGCTGTCAGCCATTCCCGCATTGCGCGATCTGCTGGCGCGCCGCGACATCATGGCGCTGCATCACTATGTTGCCAGTTACCGCACCACGCCGCTCCATTACCTCCAGACAATCGTCAGCAAGGCCGGAGGAAGCGATCCCGATCCGCAGGAAACGCTCCATGCGGACAGCTTCCATTCCTCGCTCAAGTCATGGCTGTTCCTCAATCCCGTGACCGAGGAAGACGGGCCGTTCACCTACGTCGCGGGGTCGCATCGCTTCACCGCCGAGCGGTTGAAGTGGGAACATGGTCGAAGCCTTGCCGATCCGCGCGCGATTGACCGGCTATCTGCCCGTGGCTCGCCACGGATTGCCGTCGAAGCACTGGGGTCGATGGGTCTGGCAGGGCCGGAAAAGGTGACTGTGCCCGGCAACACGCTGGTGGTTGCTGACACCGTGGGGTTTCACGCCCGGGGGCCGTCGACAAGGGCGGGGGAAAGGGTCGAGATCTGGTCCTATGCCCGGCGCAACCCGTTCCTGCCGTGGCTGGGCGGCGATCTGCTGAGCCTGCCCGGAATCGCCGAGCGCCGGATCGGCTGGCTGTGGGCTGCGCGTGACAGGCTGGAGCGGTGGATTGGCCAACCCTGGAAACCGGCCGGTCACAGGGAGGCGCTGACTCCGCAAGACGGCAGCGCGAATTAGGCCCGCTGGTCTTGGCTCGTTGTCTCTCCGGCCTCACCGGCGTCTGCATATCGCGCAGGCAGGTAAAGGGTAATCCACAGCAGCGCAGGCCCGAGCAGGGTGGTGACCATGTCCTTGGCGCTGTCCATCACGCGGGCATGCGACATGCTGGTGAAGAAATGGAGGTCGATCACTTCGTTGACGAGCTCCAGCACCAGCAAGGCAAGAAAGGCCAGCCCCGGGCGGTGGCCGCGGGACAACAAGAGGCCGGTTATGAACACGATCATCCCGGCATGGACATGCGCTCCGTCGCGGCCCCAACCGAGCCCGTCGGCAAGCAGGAGCTTGGCAGCTTCCGTAAGGGCGACAATGTCATCCATCGGCATCGGCGCGTCTTGCCGGTGCGGGACTGAGGCGGGGCCCGAGGATGTACAGCAGGACCGGCCAGCACAGACCGCCCGCCACATCCGGCCACATCCGGGCAAACGCCAGCCCCTTGCCGATTGAACGGTACGCCAGCCAGTCGCCCCCTTAGCGTGCGGTCAGCAGGATCGCGACCAGCACCAGCGCACGGGTGCTGCGAACACGCCGGTCGAACAGGAATGCCAGCGGCAGGTAGAGCAGGATGCCGCCCAGCAGATGCAACGCGTCCGTCGAAACGTTCAGGGCGACGACAATCGCGTGCTTGCCTATCAGCCAGTCCATGCTGGCACGTGCTTGGCCGGTATGCCGGGCAGCGTCAATCTCCAGCCTTTGCTTTCATCGGACCGCCCATGGGTGGCTGTCGAAGGCCTGACGCTGTTGGTCGAGCAGAACGGGCCTGTATCGTGGCGGATGGATAGCGGGCTTGCATCGATGAATATAGTGTATTAAATGGGTAATACACTTACTGCCAAACACGGGGAAGCTCATGACACAAATCCGCCTGGCCTTGCTGGCCACTGCCGCACTCGTACTGCCTGCCGCGCCTGCACTGGCTGACCACCATGCTGCCCCGGCTGCGGCGGAAGCGGCTGCTCCCGAGAGCGCGCACGACCGGCTCCATGCCCTGTTTGCCGATGCTGACGCGCGCGAGCTGGCGCTCAGCCCGCTTGGTCGCCTGTTCCGCGGCGACGACAAGGATGCTGACCGGCTGGGCGATTTCCTCACTGACTCGCAATGGATCGCCGCGCGCACCGACACCAAGCTGAACCTCGCGCTGCTCGCGCTGATCGACCGTGCGGACCTCAACGAGACCGACCAGCTCGCCTATGATGTGTTCAAGTACCAGCAGGAAACGAACCTTGCCGGGCAGAGCGACGAAATCCGCGATCTCACCGAAGTGCGCCCGATCAACCACTTTGCCGGCTTCCACACGTTCTATCCCGGCTTTGCCAGCGGCGACAGCGCGGCCCAGTTCAAGACGCTGGCCCACTACGACGACAACCTCAAGCGGCACGACGACTATATTGCGATCACCGATCGTGCGATCGCCCGCTCGCGCGACGGGATGGAAAGCGGTGTCGTCGAGACCAAACTGACCATCGACCGCACGGTGAAGCAGCTCGACACCCTGCTGGCGATTCCGCAAGAGGATTCGATGTTCATGAAGCCGGCAAAGAACTTCCCGGCCGATTTCTCCGATGCCGACAAGGCGCGCCTGACCGCCGCCTACGAAGCGAAGACCGCCGCGCTCTATGCGGCGCATGCCCGCCTGCGCGATTTCCTGCGCGACGAGTACCTGCCGGTCGCCCGCGAAGAGGTCGGCCTCAGCCAGATGAAGGGTGGCGACAAGCTCTATGCCCTGATGATCGAGCAGACCACCACCTTGCCGCTCAAGGCCGACTACCTGCACGACCTGGGCCTCAGCGAAGTCGCGCGGATCAAGGGCGACCTGGAAAAGATCAAGGCGGAAGTGCGCTTCAAGGGCACGCTGAACGAGTTCTTTGACTATGCCCGCAACGACCCGAAATTCCACCCGAAGAGCCGGGAATCGCTGACCCAGAGCTACTATGATATCGGCAAGCAGGTCGACAAGCAGATCGGCAAGTACTTCTCGGTGCTGCCCAAGACTCCGCTGGTGATCAAGCCGTACGATGAGTCGATCGAGCAGTTTTCGGCCGGCGGATCGTACCAGCAGGGCTCGCCTGACGGATCGCGCCCGGGCACGTTCTTCTTCAACGCCTATGACCTGCCCAGCCGCCTGACCAGCGGCAACGTGACGCTGTACCTGCACGAAGGCGCGCCCGGGCACCACTTCCAGATCAGCCTCGCGCAGGAAAACGAGGCACTCCCCGCGTTCATGCGGTTCGGCGGCAACACCGCCTATGTCGAAGGCTGGGCGCTCTATGCCGAGACGCTCGGCTACGAGATGGGCTTCTTCAAGGACCCGTGGAACCGCTACGGCACCCTGCAGGACGAACAGCTGCGCGCGATGCGGCTGGTGGTCGACACCGGCCTCCATTCCAAGGGCTGGAGCCGCGAGCAGGCGATCAAGTTCATGATGGAAAACTCCGGCATGACCGAGACCG
>JAHDXX010000313.1 GCA_023384025.1 Sphingomonadaceae bacterium | reverse complement strand
TCGGTCATGAAGAGCTTGTAGACGACCGAGGGGGCCGTCGCGATCAGGTCGAGGTCGAACTCGCGCTCCAGCCGCTCCTGGATGATCTCGAGGTGCAGCAGGCCGAGGAAGCCGCAGCGGAAGCCGAAGCCGAGCGCCGCGCTCGATTCCATCTCGTAGGAGAAGCTGGCGTCGTTGAGCTTGAGCTTGCCGATGGACTCGCGCAGCTTCTCGAAATCGGCCGCGTCGGTGGGGAAGATGCCGCAGAAGACGACCGGCTGGACTTCCTTGTAGCCCGGCAGCGCCTGCGCCGCCCCATGCTTGACCGTGGTGATGGTGTCGCCGACGCGGGCCTGCTCCACTTCCTTGATCTGCGCGGTGATGAAGCCGATCTCGCCCGGGCCAAGTTCGGGCAAGTCGGTGCGCTTGGGGGTGAAGCAGCCGACCCGGTCGATCAGGTGCTCGGTGCCGCCTTGCATGAACTTGACGCTAAGGCCCTTCCTGATGACCCCGTCGATCACGCGGACGAGGATGACCACGCCGAGGTAGGGATCGTACCACGAGTCGACCAGCATGGCTTTCAGGGGCGCGGTCCTGTCCCCCTTTGGAGGGGGAATTTTTGCGACGACGGCTTCGAGAACGTCCTCGATCCCGATGCCGGACTTGGCGCTGGTGAGCACGGCTTCGGAGGCGTCGAGGCCGATGATGTCCTCGATTTCCTTGCGGACCATTTCCGGTTCGGCCGCGGGCAGGTCGATCTTGTTGATGACGGGGACGATCTCGTGGTCGTGCTCGATCGACTGGTAGACGTTGGCGAGGGTCTGCGCCTCGACGCCCTGTGCCGCGTCGACCACCAGCAGCGCGCCTTCGCACGCGGCGAGGGAGCGGGAAACCTCGTAGGCGAAGTCGACGTGGCCGGGGGTGTCCATCAGGTTGAGCTCGTAGGCCTCGCCATCGCGCGCGGTGTAGCTGAGGCGGACGGTCTGGGCCTTGATGGTGATCCCGCGCTCTTTCTCAATGTCCATGTTATCAAGGACTTGCTCGGACATCTCGCGCTCGGTGAGCCCGCCGGTGGCCTGGATCAGCCGGTCCGCCAGAGTGGACTTGCCATGGTCGATATGCGCGATGATGGAAAAGTTGCGTATGCGGGAGAGCTCGGTCATGCCCGCGCCCTTAGCCGCGCACAAACGGTCTGTCAGCAGGGCATCGCCGCTTCAGCTGTTGCGGGTTCCCGCGTGTGACAAATCGACCTGCATGAACGCCGGCCGCGACTTCGGCCCTGCATCAGCTGCGCTCTGGACCAACGGGTAATAGCCAGGCGGCAATGCGGCCAGCGGCATACCTGCGGCAGCGAGTGAATAGGGTGACACGCGGTGCCGGGTGCACAGACCTTCAGCTCCGTCACTGACCAGCGGCGTTTCGAATTCGACGCCCTGCACATGGTTGTTCGAGCGCCGAACAGTACACACCGCCAGCTGGCCTTCACCGAAATCGATCACCAGCTGGGTGCCGAGCGGAACATTAAGCAAGCCTTCGATCCGCGCACCCGTCCGCGAGAGGTTGCGCATGACCGCATCATAGCGATGATCCTCGTGAATCACGCCAACCCGGCGGTAAGTGCTCATCCGATCGGCACGATGCCGCGCAGGTCCGTCCGCCTCGTATTTCAGCTCGCCACGCTCGAGACGCTCCATGACGTTCTGGTGCGAGGTCGGTTCGCTGTAGATGTAGCCCTGCACATGGCTGGTTCCCAGACCGGTAACCAGGTCGAGCTCGTCCATGGCCTCGACGCCCTCCGCCACGGTTTCCATGTTGAGCGCTTCGGCCAGACTGACGATTGCCTTGATGATGGCGGGGTTATTGTTGCCCTTCTCTGCCGCGCCGCGCACAAAGCTGCGGTCGATCTTGATCTTGTCGAACGGGGCATGACGCAAGTAGCTCAGCGAAGAATAGCCCGTGCCGAAATCGTCCAGTGCCAGCCGCACACCCATCTTCTTCAGCTGCAAGAAGACATCCTGGACCGCCTGCTGGTCGCCCATGAAAACGGACTCAGTCAGCTCGATTTCCAGTCGCGACGGATCAAGCCCGCTCAATGACAGGGCACGGTCGACAATCGCCGGGATATCGCTTGTGGTGAACTGGACTGCGGAGACGTTCACCGCCACGCGAATGTCGCCTGGCCATTCGCACGCCTGCTGGCAGGCACGGCGCAGGGCCCACTCGCCCAGATCATTGATGATCGAGGTCTCTTCGGCGATCGGTATGAACAGATCCGGTCGGATCCGGCCACGTTCAGGGTGATGCCAGTCGAGCAGAGCTTCGAACGACGTCACCAGCCCGTCAGACGCGCGCACCACGGGCTGGTAGC
>JAHDXX010000029.1:17252-19683 GCA_023384025.1 Sphingomonadaceae bacterium | reverse complement strand
ATCGTCGATCTTGGCGAGCTGGGTATCCGCCAGCATGTCGCCCAGCACCGTGCCCTTGACCGGCACCAGCGCGTTCACCGGGACGCTTTCGGGATGCTGCGGCAGCGTGGCGAGCGTGTGGATGAAGCCCACCCGGTCGGCGCGCGTTTCGCCCATGCCGACAATTCCGCCCGAGCACACGTTGATCCCCGCCGCGCGCACGTTCGCCAGCGTGTCAAGCCGGTCGGCCATCGTGCGCGTGGTGATCACGCGCTCGTAGTATTCCGGGCTGCTGTCGATGTTGTGGTTGTAGTAGTCGAGCCCCGCCTCGGCGAGCATGTCGGCTTGCTTGGGCGTCAGCATGCCGAGCGTCATGCAGGTCTCCAGCCCCATCGCGCGCACGCCCTTCACGATCTCGACAATCGCGGGCATGTCGCGGTCCTTGGGGTTGCGCCAGGCGGCACCCATGCAGAAGCGCTGGCTGCCGTTGTCCTTCGCCTGCGCGGCGGATTGCAGGACGCTGCGCACATCCATCAGCTTGGTCGCCTCGACCCCGCTGTCCGCCTTCACCGATTGGGAGCAATAGCCGCAATCCTCGGGGCACCCGCCGGTCTTGATGCTCAGCAGCGTGCAGAGCTGGACCTGATCAGGCGGATGGTTCTCGCGGTGGACCGACGCTGCGCGGAACAGCAGCTCGGTAAACGGCAGCTCGAACAGCGCGGCGATCTCAGCGCGGGTCCAGTCGGTGCGGGTCTTGCTTGTCATGTCACATCCTAAACACCCAAAAATCGGGCCGCTCTTTGTTTGGGCCTCCGAGCGTTACGCAGGTCTGCTGCTACGCATGTCGCCGGTCTCCGCCAGCGGGACCTCTCGCAGGCCCGAACTTATAGTCATGCCACCAGAGCATTCAGTGCCCCGTCAACGACAACCACCGAGCCGTTCATGAATGACCCTGCGTCGCTCGCCAACATCACGACCGGGCCGATCAGCTCTTCGATCCTTCCCAAGCGGCGAGCCGGCATCTGGGCGATACGATCGAGCCCCTCCGGACTCTCAAAGAATGCGTCGTTCAATTCGGTCTTGAACCAACCTGGTGCCAGCGCGTTCACACGAATGTTGTGCTTCGTAAGGTCGATCGCCATCGCACGTGTGAGCTGAATGACCGCGCCCTTTGATGCGCAATAGCTCGCCAGGCCGGGCTGGACTCCCAATCCCAGAACTGATGCCACATTGATAATCGAGCCTCCTTTACCGGCGGCGGCCAGCCGACGGGCGCCGATCTGGCCAACGTTCCAGACTCCGCGGACGTTGGTATCGAACACGGCGTCACGGGCGGCCGGATCGACTTTCAGGAAGTTACGTGCATCGGTGACACCGGCGTTGCTCACGATGACATCGACTGTTCCGAAAGTCTGCTCGGCGAGATCGAATGCGCGTTCGATGCTTACGTCATCAGTGACATCCGCCAGGGCAGCGAGCGCGGTGCCACCAGACTGCTCGATATCGCGCACCAGTTCCTGCAGCCGTTCGATCCTACGAGCAACTGCGACCACTTTTGCACCTGCGGCGGCCAATCCTTTGGCGATCACGAGCCCGATCCCACTCGAGGCGCCCGTAACCAATGCGACGCGCCCATTCAGGGAAAAGAGATTATCGATCACGACTGAATCCTTATTTCCGTGCCGCTGCGAACTCAGGCAGCAAACCGACAACAATGTTGATGCCTTCCGCACGAGAGAGCGTTCCCTGAACCACTCTCTCGACGCTGGCTTCGATGCGGTAATCAGGAGTGTGCAGGACCAGGGCCGCAGCTGCATCCGCCACATCTCTTGCAAGCCAAGATCGCGAATAGCCGTCGCTGTCCGAAGTGCTCGAAGCCGCGAACGGGAGGGCTGCGAACCGCGCCTCAATCGCATCCACAAGTGCGGACACCCCGTTACCATTCTGAGAGGACACCGAAACGACTGCCCGCCGCTCCTCATGTCCCCGATGATGGAGCATAGCCTTCAAATGGTTAGCCGTGCGCGCGGCATCGGGCAGGTCCGATTTGTTGACCACAAGCAGATCGGCGATCTCCAGTATTCCGGCCTTGATGGCCTGCATTTCGTCGCCAAGTCCCGGCGCGCAGACAACGATCTTGATATCCGTGAGATCGGCCACCTCGACTTCGGATTGCCCGGTGCCGACAGTCTCGACGATGATGATCTCCATTCCGCTTGCAGAAAGAAGGTCCATCACGGAGCGCGTCGTGCGCGTTACTCCGCCAAGATGACCTCGAGCGGCAAGCGAGCGGATAAACACGTTGGGGTTGGCGCTATGAGCAGCCATCCGGACCCGGTCGCCAAGGACAGCCCCCCCGCTGATTGGGCTCGACGGATCTACCGTAAGTATGGCCACTCGGTGGAAGCGTGGGAGAAGCTCCTGAAGCAGCGCATTTATGAGCGACGACTTG
>JAHDXX010000029.1:0-17242 GCA_023384025.1 Sphingomonadaceae bacterium | reverse complement strand
GGAGGGCCGGTCACACCGATAGTGCGACAGAGATTGTTCCGCTCGCGTACCGCAAGCGCCAGTTCGGTTCCAAGCGCCGTCCGGTTCTCGATAGCTGTGATCGCACG
Organism: Sphingomonadaceae bacterium; assembly: GCA_023384025.1. GTDB lineage: Bacteria > Pseudomonadota > Alphaproteobacteria > Sphingomonadales > Sphingomonadaceae > 34-65-8. The sequence goes on along the minus strand of JAHDXX010000029.1, from coordinate 17,135 downwards.
CGCAATGGCTAGATGATCGTGCCCACGTACGGCTTCCAGCATCGAGGCTGCATCATGGGTTTTGCGGGCAGCAGTCAAGCATACCCTCGGTATTCGCGAGCAAGCCTGCCGAAGGTGGCAACAACATCGGCAAGGCGCACCGCCGCGGAATATCTCCCTGACGCCGACTGACTCAAGGGGAGCAACATCAAATGGACGGATCACCCCACCCACGACCAAAGGCAGGTCAGAGACATTATGACGCTCCAACTCGGCGACGATCTTCTGGGTTGCTTCCACCTGGCCGCCGGACATGAAGCTGAGCCCGATGATGTCGACATCTTCCTGCAGTGCCACCGAGACGACGTCTTCGGGCTGTTCATAATCGATCAGCACGACTTCCATCGCAGCATCGCGCAATGCCAGCGCAATCGTCGCAATCGCGCGATCGTGACTGTCGATGAAGCTCTTGGTGAGGAGAACCCTCGGCCTTGGCGCGTCGTCTTGCATCTTCTCAGCTTCCTATTTGTTGCGACCGAAGACGTCGTGCAGGATCGCCTGCATTTCGCCCAACGTCGCATCGGCTTCTGCGGCAGCGACCAGACTGGCCATTACGGAACCGACAGCCCTGCCTTCGCTCACCTCCATCGCAGCGTGACGCAATGCGTCGAGCGCTTCACGGCATCGCGTAGCGTCGCGTTCGGTCCGGTGACGCTCTATGTCTGCAATGGCGAGGCGCGCTGCCTCCGGATCGGGTTGGAACACCTGGTACTGTTCGGGTTCGTTCGTGGTGTACTTGTTCACGCCCACCATTGTGCGCGCGCCGCTTTCGATTTCCTGGCGCCATTCGTACGCGGCGGCGGAGACCTGCTGTTTGATCCAGCCGGACTCGATACAGGCGATCAGGCCACCCCGATTGTCGATGTCTTTGATGATCTCAAACGCCCGGCGCTCGATGTCGTCAGTGAGCGATTCTATGTAGAACGAGCCGCCTAGCGGGTCGGATACGTGCACCGCACCGGTTTCTTCGGCGATGATCTGACTCGTCCTGAGCGAGAGCGTAACCGCCTCTTCAGTCGGCAGTCCAAGCGCCTCGTCATAGGCGTTAATCGTCATGCCGTTTACGCCTGACAAAACCGCTGCCAAAGCGCCGTAGGCGTTGCGAACGAGGTTGTTGAGCGGCTGCTGGACAGTGAGAAGCGAGCCCGCGGTTTGCGCGTGGATGCGAGCCTGGAGCGAACCGCTCTTGGTACAACCGAAGCGCTCGTGATTTACCTTGGCATACACTCGCCGGAGAGCGCGGGTCTTGGCTACCTCTTCGAAGAAGTTCTCGCCGTATCGAACATGAAATCCGAAGCGAGGCACGACGGTATCGGGTTCGATGCCCAGTTTCACACATTCTTCGTTCACCGCTATGATTGCGGCAATCGAATAGGCGACGGCTTGGACGTTCGTTGCGCCCGCTTCGCAGATGTTATGCTCGCTGATCGTCAACGGGTTCCAGAGCGGCACATGCTCGGCGCAATATGCGGCTATGTCGGCGATGAGCCGGTAGCTGCCACGCGGTGAGAAATTGGTCCCGCCGCTATGCCCGAAGAAATCCCAAATGTAGTTCGTGAGATTTCCACCCAGCTTGTCCAGGGGAAAGCCGCGGCGCTTCGCTGCTGCGAGGTACAGGCCAAGCATTGCCGGCGAGCCGGCATTCAGGACCAGAGAGACTGTGGTCTTCGTCAGATCCTTGCCCGCAAGCAGGACCTCATAGTCGCTCGCCTTGCAAACCGAGATACCGCAGTCGCCGATGCTGCCGCGCACCCCGGGGTGATCGGGATCATATCCCATCGATGTCGGCATATCGAAAATAAAGTTGTACGCTTCGCGATCGAAATACCCTTTCGATCCGCCCTGCTCGAGGAGCAGATCCATCCTCTCGCGTGTCTGCGCCGGCAGACCGTAGCCAATGATCTGCAGGTCCATCCAGGGCTGGTACTGGTAATGGATGGGGTAGATGCCGCGAGTATAGGGATATTGACCCGGCATCTCGGCTTCCTTGCCGTGACGATCGAGGCCACCATAGACGGGATCGACTTCGGTGCCCGATCGGTTCCGGGCCACGAACGAGCGATCCTTGTATCGGGATGCCACCGTCTGCTGCCACTTCGAATAGGCGCTGTCCTGAGGTTTGGGGTCGGCGCTAATCATAGGCTCTACGGCTCCTGGTCGAGGCTGTTCCGCGGGCAATCATGGGGCGAAAGCCGACTTAAGGTGAAGCGTGTCGTTGTATTCCTTGACCGCCGCGATGCGGCCGTCCCTGACTGTGAACAGGAAGTGGTACTCGTTGTTGTAGATGCGTCCGTTGACGATCTCTCCGTACGCCTCGACCTCGGCTGCGACCTTGTCGCCTTCGCCAATCATACCCCGGATACGCATGTCGATCCCTCCCGGAATCTTTGCGCCGATTCCCCGCAGCACCGCGCCCATTGTCACTTTATCCTTCGTTCCTGCCTGTGGGAGCTCGCCCGGCTTCCCGCCGATCCACCAGGTGGCATCGTCGGTCAGGCTGTCGACCAGGCCGTCCGCGTCACCGCTCGCGAATCTGGCGAGAAACTGCCGCACGACTTCCTTGTTTTGTTCGATCGACATTACGTACTCCGGGCTGGGGTTCAGGAAGGCAATCTGGTCAGGAAGGGGCTAGTTCGGCGGGCAGAGGAATTGCGGTGCCGAGCAGGATCTGGGCGTACCCCTTACCTTGGGGATCGTTGCGGAGCGAAGCGATGCCTCCGCCGCCCAAAACATCGTAGAGCATGAAGTTGAGCCCGTGGATGCCGGGGAGGTCGAACCGGCGCACCTCGGCCGGTGCATAGTGTTCGAAGAGCCTGGCAACTAAGTCGGCCTGCAACGCTTGCCGGATGTAGGGGAGGTATTCCGCCTTGCGTGCGATGATGCCGATGTTGGCGTGATTGCCTTTGTCGCCGCTGCGTCCCCAAGCAAGCTCGATCAACGGAACCGGTGTGAGCGATGCACTCTCAACCGGTGCGTGAATCTCTGGCTGTGGAGCGTTCGTTTCCCCGATTTCCGAACGTGGACGACCGGGCACGGAGACCTTCTGCTCCCCGACCCAGACCTCCACCTGTGCATCGACTGCCTCTTTATCGACGGCGATCGAGAACAATCGCACGAGCGGCATGACTTTGGGGCGATTGCCGCCCATCCCTGTGAAGCCGGGCGCCATGGAGGTACCAGCCGAGGTGAATTCGCGGACAAGCAATTCCAGCGCCTTGGGATCGCCGTGTTTCGCAGCGATCTTGAGCACTACTTCCCGGGCTTGCTGTGCGCGACTGCTCGCGCCGTAGCTTGATTCCGAACCGATTATCTCGATGGACGTTTCGGTGAAGGGCGCGCTGCCAGCCTGCGCGAGGAGACCCGAAACCCGCGAAACGACCGCCTCGCCCACCTTCGCAGCCTTTGCGGCTGCAGCTTCGCCAATGATGGTCCAGGTCGCGCCTACACGGTATCCGTCTTGCCAGGTTGCGCTCGCCTTATATGTTTTCAAGGGAGCGTGCCCACGCGCGCCGGTAACCCTGACGCGGTTGCTATCGATTTCCTGGATTTCCACGGACTGCCAGTCGCAGGTCACGTCAGGGAGGAGATAGGCAGCGGGATCGCCAATCTCGTAAACGAGCTGCTCGCTGACCGTACCACGGGAGACGAGTCCGCCGGTTCCTTTTGGCTTGATGACATCAAACGCGCCATCTTCGTCAATCTCGGCGATAGGATAACCGATGTTTGCCCAGTCGGGGACATCTTCCCAGTCCGTAAACAGCCCGCCTGTGGCCTGCGCTCCGCACTCGATGATGTGGCCCGCGAGCGATCCACCCGAGAGACGATCAAACTCCGTCAACGACCAACCGAACTCGTGGATGCAAGCACCAAGCACGGTTGCGCTGTCGACGCAGCGGCCCGTCACCACTATGTCGGCGCCAGCGCTCAATGCCGCCGCGATAGGCGCTGCTCCCAGGTAGGCATTCAGGCTCAACAGCCGCGTCGGCATCGCGGCACCCGAAAACATCTCCCTGCTGTCCTGTAAATGTGACTGCATGCCCAGCAGATCGTCGCCAGTGACGACCCCCACCCGGAGGTCCAGTCCTGCAGCGGCAATTCTTGCGCGCAGCGCATCCGCACAAGCTGTCGGATTTACTCCGCCAGCATTGGCAATCAGCTTCACGCCCCGTTTGGCAATCTCGGGAAGGTGACGCTGAAGCACGCTGACAAAGTCGGTTGCATAGCCGAGCGACGGATCCTTGGCCCGGGCCCGAGCGAGGATCGACATAGTCACCTCGGCCAGATAATCGAACGAGATGTAGTCCAGTCCATCGTGTTGCAGCAGCTGAGGAAGGGCGATCGAGCTGTCGCCCCAAAAACCCGACGCTCCGCCTATGCTGATCATCCGGCGGCTCATGTCTGATCTGCCTCGACGACGAACAGAATGTCGCGTGCCGACACCTGTTGGCCCGCGGCCACTGCAATGGTGGTGATCGAACCTGCGACGGGCGCGATGATCTGCTGTTCCATCTTCATGGCTTCCAGCACGGCGAGCACATCGCCTCGCGCCACTGCCTGGTCCTGAGTTACCCGGACCGCAGTGACCGTGCCGGTCATGGGTGCACGCAAGACGCCATCACCGCCTGCGCTTGCTCGGGACGGGGCGCGGTAGGTCGTGTCCTCGAACCGGTAAACGCGGCCGTCCAGATCGATCGACAGTTCATCCCGGTGACAGAAGTACACCGCGCGACGAACCAGCCCGTCGACCTCGAAACGTAAACTCGTTTTGTCGCGTCCGAGGATCGCGATCGAAACTGCCTCGTCGCCACGCTGCGCGGACCAGCGCTGCCCGGTTCGCGCAACGCGCACGACGGCATCGCTATCACCAGAGCTCAGATTGACCTGGTGGGCTTGTGCCGCGTTCGAGGACCAGCCTTGCCCAGCCTGATCCGCTGACAGGATCGCCGCGAGCAGAACCGCTACAGGATCGTCTGCCCCCGGCTGGAAGCCATCTCTGTAATGCTTACCGATGAAAGCAGTTGTCGCTGCGCCTTGTCGAAATTCCTCTACAGACAGTGCGTCGAGCAAGAACTCCCGGTTGGTTGCGACCCCCAGGAGATGCGTGCCCCGAAGCGCCTGGACAAGTCGACGCAGTGCTTCCTCGCGGTTCGCGCCCGTCGCTATGATTTTTGCGATCATGGGGTCGTAGAACGGACTGATTACCTGGCCTGGCACAAGACCGTGATCAACGCGCACACCTTCGCCAGTTGCCGGCTGCCAGACCAAAGCGGTGCCGGTCTGCGGCAGGAACTCGTGGCGCGGATCTTCGGCGTAGAGACGAACCTCGATGGCATGCCCCGAGATCGAGATGTCGGCCTGGCTGAATGGCAGGGGCAGACCCGCAGCTACGTCGATCTGCAAATCGACCAGATCAACCCCCGTCACGCATTCGGTCACGGGATGTTCGACCTGGAGGCGGGTATTCATTTCCAGGAAGTAGAACTCGCCGTCCCTGCCAAGGAGGAATTCGACAGTCCCCGCACCGACATAATCGATCGCTGCAGCTGCGCGGACTGCCGCTTCGCCCATGCGGCGGCGCAAATCGGCATCAACAGCGGGAGATGGCGCCTCTTCGATGACCTTCTGGTGTCGGCGTTGAACTGAACAGTCGCGCTCGCCGAGGTGGACGACGGAGCCGAACTTATCACCGAACACCTGGATCTCGACGTGTCGTGCATCGACAACGGCACGCTCGAGCAGCAGCCGGTCATCGCCGAAGGCGTTTCTTGCCTCTGACCGTGCCGAAACGATCGCAGCTTCCAGATCACTGCGATCGTGAACGAGCCGCATTCCGCGCCCGCCGCCACCGGCAGAAGCCTTGACCATAACAGGATAGCCGATCCGGTCCGCTTCGCGAATGAACAGCGCATCGTCCTGATCGTCGCCTTCATACCCGGGCACGCAAGGGACGCCTGCATCGATCATGCGACGCTTTGATCGCGCCTTGTCTCCCATCACCCGAACCGAGTCTGGCATGGGACCAATGAAGGTTATCCCCGCAGCAGCACACTGCTCGGCGAAATCGGCGTTCTCGGAGAAGAAGCCATAGCCAGGGTGAAGCGCATCAGCGCCCGTGGCCTGTGCTGCCGCCACGACCCGCTCGGCAGAAAGATACGATTCCTGCAGCGGTCCTCCGCCCAATCGAAACGCCTCGTCAGCCTCCAGGACATGACGTGCACCAGCGTCCGCATCGCTGAAGACCGCAACCGTTGCGTAGCCTTTCGCTTTGGCACTGCGGATCACCCGGCAAGCGATCTCGCCGCGATTTGCTATCAGAATTTTTGAAAACGGCTTCATGGCTTTGCCCATTCCGGCGATCTTTTTTCCTTGAACGCCGCGATGCCCTCAGCTCCCTCGCCAGTGACGGCGTCAGCGAAGACATCTGCTGCGATACGGGAAAACGAATTCAGGTCAGGCCCCGACATGCCGTTCAGCAGCGCTTTCGTCGCCGCCAGCGCGTTGGGCGCGCAGGCTTGAATCTCACTCAGGATCTCGTCCAATCGCGCATCGAGGGCCGAACGATCCGGCAACAATTCGTCGACAAATCCGAGGCGAACAGCCTGCGCTGCATCGAACCGGCTTCCAGTCAGGGCGAGGCGCCGGGTCGCTGCGAGGCCAAGGCGAGCAACAACGAATGGAGCGATCTGCGCTGCGACCAAACCGAGGCGGACTTCAGACAAGGCAAAGAATGCGCTCGGCCCAGCCAATACGATGTCGGCGCATGAGGCGAGACCCATGCCGCCGCCCATTGCAGCACCTTCAACAATGGCGATTACCGGCTTGGGGAACGCATTGAGCCCGGCGTAAATGCGAGCGCCACGGATCGACAGTTCGATTGTCGCTGCACGCGCGTCGGGGGCCGCACCGCCCAATGTTTTCGCTCCAAGATCGGCGCCTGCGCAGAATACACGCTCATTACCTCGCAGAACGAGCGCCCGGATGGCCGGGTCGCTCGCATGGTTGGCGAAAACCCATTCCAGGTCGGCAAGCAGCGCGTCCGACATGGCATTGCGGGTAGCCGGATCTTCGATCGTAGCGACAAGCGCGCAGCCGCGTCGCTCCAGACGCAGCACCGATGTGTGCGAGGATTCGGTCACAGCCGCGCGATCCCGAAACTGTTTCGTGCCGGTTCGCGGGCATCACCTTCAGCGCAGGTATCAAGGCAGAAGGAAACGACCCGGCGTGTATCACGGGGGTCGATGATGCCGTCGTCCCAGATCCGCGCGGTTGCGAACAGCGCCTCTCCTTCACGCTCGTACTGCGCGATCAGCCGCTCGGACATCGCCGCCAACCCCGCGTGATCAGGTTCGATCCCGCGCGCGGCGGCACCGTCTTCGGCAACGATGGTAAGGACCTTGGCCGCCTGCTCACCACCCATCACTGACAGTCTATTGTTAGGCCAGGAGAAGATAAAACGCGGCCCGAACGACCGGCCACACATTGCATAGGCACCTGCACCGAAGCTCGCGCCGATCTGGATTGTGACCTTGGGCACCGAAGCATTCGTGACGGCCTGGATCAGCTTGGATCCGTGCTTGACGATCCCCGATGTCTCCGCCTCCACGCCGACCATGAAGCCGGTCGTGTTCTGCAGGAAAAGCAAAGGCGTTTTCGATTGGCAGCACAGCTGGATGAACTGCGCCGCCTTTGTCGCCCCCAGGGAATCGATGGGCCCATTGTTCCCAATAATCCCAAGCTCACGGCCTTCGATCCGTGCATGACCGCAGATGGTATGAATTCCGTACCCGGCCTTGAATTCGGTGAAGTCGCTGTCGTCAACAATCCGCGCAATGACTTCGCGGACATCGTACGGTTTGCGGTAATCCGGCGAAACGATCCCGAGCAATTCCTCGCTGTCGTAGCGGGGTCCGATCTCGCTCGATGCCGGTGCGCCTCGGGGCCACCGCAACTTCGCCACGACTTCGCGCGCCTGACGAATGCCATCAGCGTCACTTTCGGCTAGATAATCGCCGACGCCCGTAACCTGCGTATGCAGTTCTGCCCCTCCCAGATCTTCGTCATTTGCGATTTCCCCCGTCGCCGCCTTGAGCAGGGGAGGGCCGGCGAGGAACACCTTGGAGCGGCCGCGGATCATAATGACGTAATCTGAAAGACCGACCTGGTATGCTCCTCCTGCCGTCGACGAGCCGTGCACTACCGTGACGATGGGAAGCCCCAACGCCGACATTCGGCACAGATTTGCAAATGTACGCCCACCCTCGACGAACATTTCCGCCTGCAGGTTGAGGTTCGCGCCTGCGCTTTCTACGAGCTGGATATAGGGCAGCTTGTTCTCGATCGCGATGTCCTGGGCACGCAGTTGCTTCTTGATGCCCATCGGGTGCGCGGCTCCGCCCTTGATCCCAGCGTCGCTCGCAAACACCATCGCGCGGACACCCGAGACGAACCCGATCCCGGCGATGGCCCCGCCTCCGAAGACGTTCTCAATCCCGTCGTCATCGTGCATGCCAATGCCGGCAAGTGTGGACAGTTCGAGAAAGGGAGCGTCCCGGTCCAGCAGCAACGCAAGTCGGTCGCGAGGCAGCAATTGCCCTCGCTTGGCGAACTTCGGGCCGGCTCTCGCTGAGGCCGTATGGACCTTCGCTTCAAGGGTCCGGAACGTTTCAATCAGCTGGAGATGCGCAGCCCTATTCTGCCTGAACGCCTCGCTCTCGGGGATTGCCATGCTTTCGATGATCGCCACGATCAATCTCCGAACAAATTGATGAAGCGGTCACGCAATTCGACTTTGCGCAGCTTGGAAGTCGCAGTGAGAGGCATATCGTCGACGAACTGGATGGCCTTCGGCACTTCGTGCGGAGCTAGCGCCTTGCGGCAGTGGCCCAGGATTTCTGCAGCATCAGCAGCGGCTTCGGGCTTCAACATAACCACCGCGACGACTGCCTCTTCCCATCGCGGATGCGGTACCCCTATCACTGCAGCATTAGCGACAGGAGGGCATTGCAGGAGCACCTGCTCGACCTTCACAGAGGCGACATTCTCACCGCCGCTCTTGATGATGTCCTTCAGGCGATCAACGAACAGCAGTTGGCCGTCATCATCGATGACCCCGAGGTCGCCGGTATGATGCCAGCCGAAGCGCCGCGAATGCGCCGTAGCCGCATCATCCTTGTAATAGCCGAGCATCACATTCGGACCGCGATGGACGATTTCGCCAATCTGCCCCGGTGGTAGCAGAATCCCATCGTCGGCCATGATCGCCACGTCGTTGACGATCGACGGTTCGCCCCAGTAGTTGCCCTCTTTCAGCAATTGCTGCTCGGGACGCAGCATCATCGTACTGGGGTACATTTCGGTCTGGCCAGAGGACAGCACGAAGGTCGGGCAGAATTCCTTCAGCAGACGCCGAAGCAATTGTCCGGGCATCGGCGCCATGGCGTAAATGCAGTAGCGGAGCGAGGAAAGGTCCAGCCCTTCGCGAGCCGGGTGTTCCATCATTGCCGCATACATCATCGGCAGCCCGACGAAAAAGGTCACTTTCTCGCGCTCGATGGACGTCAGGACCTGATCCGGCTCGAAGCCATCATGGAGTACCACAGTCGCACCTGCCGCCAGGAACGTCGTCAGCAGACAATGTGCTGACACGTGGAACAACGGCAGTACGATAAGGATGCGATCATCGCGAGTGACCATCCACTCGCCGATGTTGCACATAACCGTTGAATAGACGGCCAGATTGCAGTGCATCACGCCCTTCGGCCGCGATGTTGTCCCGCTGGTATACATGATCATGGTCAGATCACGTTCGTGGATCGGAAGATCGGGCTCGACCTCTGATGCGCCTGACAGGCGGGCATCGAATTCCGAACCGAGCGTCAGGACCAGGGGCGCGCGTGCGATACCGCTTGCCTCGCCGATGTCGATATCCCGGTCGACAATCACCATCACAGCTTCGGTGTGCTTCAGGATATAGGTCCTGTCGTCCGCAGGCAGAGCGCGATTGATCGGGACCCAGACCAGTCCGGCTTTGTGTATTCCGAAGATTGCGACAATGAAGTCGATACTGTTGGAACAGATGGTAGCGATGCGGTCCCCTGGCTTTGCACCTTGGCCTAACAGGAGATTTGCAAACCGGTTCGCTTTGTCATCCAGATCACCGAATGTGATCGCGCCTGATGGCGTGACGATCGCATTCTTATCCTTGAAGCGACGGGCAGAACGACGGAGGAGATCGCCAAGTGCGATGCGACCGATGCCTTCGGTCACTTCCGGGGACGGTCGAAGGCCCAGACTGATCGGCGAGTTCGCGCCGCCAGCGGATTCACTCCCTGCGATTTCGAGCGGACTACTCAACACCCAACCCCACTTATCGAGAGGCGGGCATTTGCCCCTTCGCCAGCGATCCCGCGCCCGTCGCTTGGACGAAGCTCCGGCTTCACCACCTGGCTCAAGCGTAAGGCCAGCATCGGCTTCCTCTTCTCGTTAATCTCCACCCATCAAGTGAGCGATTCTTATGACAAGATGCTAGTCCGCATCACCCGCTCGGTCAAGACTTGCTTGCCGCAAGCTAGTGAATCGATCGGTCGGTGCACTAGGTTGCCCCGATCAATTCCCGACCAATCAGCATTCGCCGAATTTCGTTCGTGCCACCACCGATGCCGAGGAGCTTGGCGTCCCGATAGAAACGCTCGACGGGCCAGTCCTTGGTAAAGCCAGCTCCGCCAAGCGCCTGGACCGCCTCGTTGGCCACGCGCACTGTGTTTTCAGCGGCCAATAACAATGCCGCCGCCGCATCAAAGCGGGTCGTGCGGCCCGCATCACAGCTCCGCGCCACTGCGTAGACATATGCCCGCGATGAATTGAGAGCGACGTACATGTCGGCAATCTTTGCCTGCATTAGCTGGAACTCGCCAATCGCCCTGCCGAACTGTTTGCGCTCACGCACAAACGGCAAAACTACGTCGAGACAGGCCTGCATTATGCCTAGAGGTATGCCAGCCAGAACAACCCTTTCGAAATCGAGGCCGCTCATCAGTACTCCGACACCGCCGTTCACCGGTCCCAGAGCGTTTTCCTCTGGCACCGTGCAATTGTCGAATACCAGCTCAGCGGTCGGCGAACCGCGCATGCCCATCTTGTCGATCTTCTGGCCAATCGAGAAGCCTTCCATGCCCTTCTCGACGATGAAAGCCGTGATACCGCCACTGCCCTCTCCGGTCTTGGCGTAAACGACCAGCGTGTCAGCGTAAGTGGCATTGGTGATCCAGAACTTCGTGCCGTTGAGGAGGTAACCGCCCTGAACGGCATCTGCCTTCAATTTCATCGAAACGACATCAGAACCCGCACCCGCTTCCGACATCGCCAGGCTACCTAGGTGATCGCCCGATACCAGCGGCGGCAGATATTTCGCCTTCTGCTCCGGCGAACCCCAGCGCGCGATCTGGTTGATGCACAGGTTGGTGTGCGCGCCGTAGCTCAGCCCTATTGCCCCTGAAGCCCGCGCGATTTCCTCGCACGCGATCACGTGTTCAAGATAGCCGAGACCCAGCCCACCATCATCTTCCGAGACAGTAATACCGTGCAAGCCGAGTTCGCCCATGCTTGCCCACAACTCATCTCGCGGGAACCAGTCGTCCTCATCGATCTTCTTCGCGAGCGGAGCGATCTTGTCGGTCGCGAACCGATGGGTGGTCTCGCGGATCATATCGGCAGATTCGCCGAGATCGAAGTCAAAGGTCTGCATCATCTGCTCCACTCTTGTTCGCTGATTTGCTTATCATCAGGCGGCCTGTCCGCGCTGGGGGCCCCGCACGGGCGCAGGCCACAGACTGGCGCTCGCAACGGCGTCAGCTTCGGCAAGTGTGAGACCGGTCGCCCTCGAGCCCGATAACTCGCCATTATTTGAAGCGTGGCGGCGCAATTCGAGCTTCGCGATCTGGTTGCGGTGCACTTCGTCGGGGCCATCAGCCAATCGTAGCAACCGCGCCGTGGCGAATGCCGCGGCGAGGAAATGATCGTTGTTCGTCCCGCCGCCCCCGAAAAGCTGGATTGCCCAGTCGACGACCTGCTGCGCCATGGCGGGTGCAGCGACCTTGATCATCGCGATTTCCTGGCGAGCCGCCTTGTTGCCCACCGTGTCCATCATCCAGGCAGCACGCATGGTCAGAAGTCTCGCCTGGTCGATCAGGATCCTCGCCTGCGCGATCCTTTCGAGCGTGACGCTCTGCTCCGACAGTGGACTGCCGAAAGCCACCCTCTCGCTTGCTCGCCGACACATCCGCTCGAGCACACGCTCGCTCAGTCCGATCAGCCTCATGCAATGGTGGATGCGCCCGGGCCCAAGCCGCCCCTGCGCTATTTCGAAGCCACGCCCCTCTCCCAGCAATATGTTTGTCGCAGGCACACGCACATCTTCGAACACGACCTCTGCTGAGCGGTCCGGAACGCCGTAGAATCCCAGCACGGGCAATGCCCTGACCACCCGCACGCCTGCGGCGTCGCGCGGGACGAGGATCATGGACTGGGCCTTGTGCCGATCGGTATCGGCATCACCAGTACGACCCATGAAAATGAAGAAGGCACAGCGAGGATCCGTCGCTCCAGTGGTGTACCACTTCCTGCCGTTGATCACGTACTCGTCGCCATCGCGCCTGATCTGCGAAGCGATATTGGTGGCGTCTGACGAGGCCACTTCGGGCTCTGTCATTGCGAAAGCAGAGCGCGTCTGCCCCTCGAGGAGAGGCTTGAGGTAACAACCTTTCTGTTCGTCCGTCCCGAAAAGCAGCAGCGTCTCCATGTTGCCGGTATCCGGTGCCGAGCAGTTGAAGATTTCGGGGGCGAAAAGCGAGCGGCCCATCTGTTCGCACAGCGGGGCATATTCGACATTGCTGAGACCGTCCGGACCATGGGCTGCCGGCAGGAAGAGGTTCCACAGGCCTTCAGCGCGTGCGCGCTGCTTCAGGTCGTCGATGTAGGGATAGATTTCCCAAGGACCGAGGCGCTCGGCGGCAAGATACAGCTCTTGCTCTATAGGATAGAGGTGCTCGGCCATGAACGCCTGCAAACGGTGCCGCAGGTCAGCGCTTCGGGGGCTCTGGGTAATGTTCATGCGCCCCTCACGATGCCGGTGCGCCTGCGCGACGCGCCTGTTCCCACGCGAGCTCTGCCAGTTCCGGAAGTGCCTTCACGCGCTCGGCCGCGTCCGCCGAAGCGGCTGTTCCCCTCGCAAGGCGCCCCTTGATGCCGTGAATGATCGCAGCGAGCCGGAAGAACGAGAACGCGACGTAGTAGTCGTAGTCAGTCGTATCCGTCAGTCCCGTGAGCCTCGCGTAGCGAGCTAGATACTCGGCTTCGGATGGGATGTTGAGCTTCGACAGATCGACCCCGGCCAAGCCCGCCACAATATGGCCGGGCATTCGATACATCATCGCGTGATAGGCAAAATCAGCCAGCGGATGTCCCAGGGTTGCCAGTTCCCAGTCGATAACAGCGACGACCCGTGGCTCGGTCGGATGAAAGATCAGATTATCGCAGCGGAAATCTCCATGCACGACGGCTCTGCGATCCTCGCCTCGCAGACTGGCCTGCTGCAGCCACGAGATCAGCCTATCCATATTCGGGTCCCGTCCAGCGACGGTATCGGCCAGATACTGCTCTGACATCCGCTTGATCTGACGCTCTACATAGCCGGTCGGCCGACCAAAGCCGTCCAGTCCGATGGATGCCGGGGCGAGCGCGTGGAGATCGGCGATCACTGAACTCATCGCGTCAAAATACAGTGGCCGATCTACCGAGGAGATCTCGGGAAAGGTCGCGTCCCAGAAGATGCGTCCCTCAACCAGCTCCATTATGTAGAACTTGGTCCCGATAATCTCGGGATCGAGACATGTTGCGTAGACCCTTGCAGTTGGGACGCGCGTATCCGCCAATGCCATCTGTACCATCGCTTCCCGATCGACAGCGTGTGCGCCTTTCAGGAGGGGGCCGGGCGGCTGTCGACGTAAGACGTAGGACCGGGCTGACGTAGTCAGGAGGTAGGTTGGATTGGATTGTCCGCCGCGGAATTGCCGCACTGCTATGGGTCCTTGGTACCCCGCAACATTTCTGGCCATCCAGCTGTGAAGACTGGATTCGTCTAATTGATGACCATCGCGAACAGGCATCGCATCGGGAACGCCAGAATCGCTGGCAGAATGCGCCACCCCGGAACCTCCAAATCATCTTCACCACTAGAAGCTCCCCTAGCTTGCTAGTCGCAAGCAAGCAAGTGAGTTTGTGCTTCAGGAGGGAGAGGCTAACCGTCCCCCGGTTGGCATATGCATGTAAGAATCTTGCGGAGGATTCGCGCATATCCACTCAAGGTCCGATTCAGCCATTTTTTTAGGCTATAGCGACGTCCTGCATAATGGGCGGACACTGACCTTTGGCCGTTGCCGTCAACATGGCCGTGCAATGCAGCTCAAGGATCAGACCTTAACTTGCTTGCGGCAAGTGCATCATCTACAAGAACCTCGGATACACCAAGCGGGGGATCGAAAATTGGCAACGATGCGCAGACTTCAGCCGGGGAAGAAAACGGGCAACAAGTCGCCCCGCCTCACTCAGACAGAGCGCACAGCCATTTCTGATGGCCGCATGCTTGATGCAGCGATGGCACTCGTTCTGGAACGCGGGACGCACAACACGACGCTTCGTGAAATCGGAGAACTTGCGGGATACAGTCGCGGGCTAGCCAGCAATAGGTTTGGATCGAAGGACGAGCTGTTTGCGGAGCTGATCCAGGTCTTCAACGAGCGATGGAAGAAAGAAAGTACGTCGTTCGTAGGTAGTAAAACGGGCCTTGAGGCGTTCGAGGCCGCGAATGAGAGCATCATAAATTTCATGAACACTAACTCGGACTACGTCCGCGCAATGTTCATCCTCTACTACGAAACGGTTGGAAGCATCAGCGTGATGCGTGAGCGCCTTGCCGAGCAGCACAGCGCGTATCGTCGTGCGATCGCGCGCTATATCAGCCAAGGTATCGAAGAGCGGACGATCAAGCAGACCGTGGAACCAAACCGGGTAGCGCTCCAATACACCTCGTTTTTCTTCGGGCTGGTCTACCAATGGCTTGCGAACCCGGACGCGATCGAGTTCGAGAGCGCACTTCATGATTTCCGCGACGCGCTGATCCTAGTTATCGGTGAACCAGGCAATGCGCTGCGGCGTATCGCCTGATTTGACGTAGTTATGCCGCAAGGTTGAACTCGGCGTAATTCGGCTCACGAAGAATATCGCGAAATTCGTCAGGCGTCCCGGTCCAGTTTTCCGGAACGCCGTTCTCGTCCTGGTACCAATTTCTGCAGCCAGTATTCCAGATAGTCTTTGGCACCGCGGCCACAACCCGGTTACGGAACTGCGCCAGGGCTTCCGGCCTGGCCTCAACCGAATGATATCCATTTTCTGCGCAATACCGGATGACCTTCACGATATGGTCCACGATCGCTTCCGAATAGGCGATTGCGCTGAAGTTCCCTCTTGGCGAATGCGGCCCCCCAATCAGCATAAAGTTCGGAAATCCGGGAACGTGGACCGATAGGTGCGCGCCGGTTTCATCCTTCCAGGCTTGGTCGAGGGACAATCCGCTCGCGTTAGTGACCTCGATCGGCCGGTGGTATGATCTCGCGTGAAATCCAGTGGCAAAGATGATGACATCGAGTTCGTGCAGGTGTCCGGTTTGATCGATGAGCCCATTTTCTGTCGCTCGAACAATCCCTTCGCGCACAATCTCGACATTGGGGCGCGACACCGCCGGGTAGAACAGCGTCGACATGACCATGCGCTTGCACAGTGGCTCGTCAGGAGGGGTGAGCTTCTGGCGAAGAACGGGATCCTTGACCCTGCTCAGATGCCATTTGCACATTCCTGAAAGAAATTTCCGCTGCCAGCCGTCGCTGATCACCGCTTTGGCGAATACCTTTTCGAAGAACCATCCGTAGAAGCTGCCCGCCATGCGACCGATAAACGGAAATGTACGGACGACAGCGCGCTCCAGCTTGCCGAACCTCCGATTTGGCAATGGGAAGATCCATTGCGGGGTGCGGATGAACGCCTTCAGATTGATGCCGCGTTCTGCAAGGGCCGAAATTGCCTGAGTTCCCGTAGATCCGCTGCCAATCAGGCCGACCCGCTTATCCGAAAGATCCAGGTCGTCGAGCCACTCGGCGGTGTGGAACTTGAACCCTTTGAAATCGTCGATTCCGTCAATGTCAGGAAAAGCAGGGACATGCAGTGGCCCCGTAGCGGCTATTAGGAAATCGACCGTGTCACGCTTTCCGGTCGAGGTTTCGATTTGCCATTGCCTACCGTCGAAATGGGCTTTGGTCACCTTAGTACCGAAAACGATGCTGCGTCGCAGATCATATTTGTCAGCGATCTTTTTCATATACTCCTGGATTTCAGGGCCCAGTGCCAGTCGGTGGCTCCAGCCAGGATTATGCTCGAACGAATAATTGTAGTGGTGAGCTGGCACATCGCAGGCGATGCCGGGATAGCGATTTTCGCGCCATGTTCCGCCTACTTCATTGGCCTTCTCGTAAATGACGATGTCATCATATCCGGCCTCACGCAGCTTGATGGCCTGCAACATGCCTGCAGCGCCGGCCCCGATGATCGCGGTTCGCGGTCGATAAGACGCACTGTGCGCGCGCGACGACTCGGTGACCAGCGCCGTGGCTGATTGATTCTGCATTGACCTCTCCACTTGCTTGTCACACACTAGTATCATGCCGCACCGTTGACAAGCGGATTGGAGAGCAGCGTGAATTTCCCAGGCCGCGTTGTCGGAAAGAAAGCGCTCGTGACCGGTGCGGCACAGGGTCTGGGATCCGCGTCAGCACACATGCTCGCTAGGCACGGCGCGCTGGTCTTGCTGACTGACGTCAACCAGGAGGGCGCGCAGCAACAAGCCGAGTCTATCAATGCGGAACTAGGCAAGGAAGTCGCCTGGGCAATCCGGCACGATGTGACGAGCGCTGCAGATTGGGCAGTCGTGCTTGAGCAAGCACAGCATCGAATGGGCGGCCTCTCTGTGCTCGTAAACAACGCCGGACTGG
>JAHDXX010000028.1 GCA_023384025.1 Sphingomonadaceae bacterium | reverse complement strand
CTACCACGTGCTGCGCGGCGTGCTCGACACGCAGGGTGTGAAGAACCGCAAGCAGCGCCGCTCGAAGTACGGCGCCAAGCGTCCGAAGTAAGGGATTAACGCGCCCTTGCTTTCCCGTCGCCCCTGCGCAGGCAGGGGCCTATCGCGGGCAAGGTGGGGCGGAATGTAGGAAACACGGAGCCGCAACCGTTATCTGGGTCCCTGCCTTCGCAGGGATGACGATTTGAGGACGGTCGCTGCGCTCCCGACATTCTGGAGACAAAACATGTCACGTCGTCGTCGTCCCGAAAAGCGGGTCATCCTGCCCGATCCCAAGTTTGGTGATCAGGTGCTGTCGAAGTTCATGAACAACCTCATGCTCGACGGGAAGAAGTCCACTGCCGAGCGTATCGTCTATGGCGCGCTCGAAACCGTCGAGACCAAGGCCAAGGCCGATCCGATCCAGCTGTTCCACGATGCGCTGAACAACGTGAAGCCGCAGGTCGAGGTCCGCAGCCGCCGCGTTGGTGGTGCGACCTACCAGGTGCCGGTCGAGGTCCGCCCCGAGCGTGCCCAGGCGCTCGCGATCCGCTGGCTGATCACCGCCGCGCGCGGTCGTGCGGAAACCACCATGGCCGCCCGCCTCTCGGGCGAGCTGATGGATGCCGCCAACAACCGTGGCAACGCGGTCAAGAAGCGCGAAGACACGCACCGCATGGCCGAGGCCAACCGCGCCTTCTCGCACTACCGCTGGTAACACGCACGTAACACAGGGGTCGCAGGCGCGGCCCCGTCACCCTCTCTGGAGTAACAGATATGGCCCGCGAATATCCGCTGGAGCGCTATCGCAATATCGGCATCATGGCGCACATCGATGCCGGCAAGACCACTACGACTGAGCGCATTCTCTACTACACCGGCAAGTCCTACAAGATCGGCGAAGTCCACGACGGCGCCGCGACCATGGACTGGATGGAGCAGGAGCAGGAGCGCGGGATCACCATCACCTCGGCTGCGACCACCACGTTCTGGACGCCGGAAAACGCGACCATGGACCCGCGCTCGGAGCCCGAGGCGCTGCGCGCGAACATGCCGAAGTACCGGATCAACATCATCGACACCCCCGGGCACGTCGACTTCACCATTGAAGTCGAACGCTCGCTGCGCGTGCTCGACGGCGCGGTCGCGGTGTTCGACGGCGTCGCCGGGGTGGAGCCCCAGTCCGAAACCGTATGGCGCCAGGCCGACAAGTACGGCGTGCCGCGGATGTGCTTCATCAACAAGCTCGACCGCACCGGCGCCGACTTCTACTACTGCGTCCAGTCGATCATCGACCGCCTCGGCGCCGTGCCGCTGGTGCTTTACCTGCCGATCGGCGCGGAAAGCCAGCTCAAGGGTGTGATCGACCTTGTGAACAACCGCGGCATCGTGTGGCAGGCGGAAGACCTTGGCGCGAAGTACGAGTTCGTCGATATCCCGGCCGACATGGCTGACAAGGCCGCCGAATACCGCGAGAAGCTGATCGAGACCGTCGTCGAACAGGACGACGATGTCATGGAAGCCTATCTCGAAGGCAACGAGCCTGACGTCGCCACGATCAAGCAGCTGATCCGCAAGGGCACCATGGCGCGCGCGTTCGTGCCCGTCACCTGCGGCTCGGCGTTCAAGAACAAGGGCGTCCAGCCCCTGCTCGACGCTGTGGTTGACTACATGCCGAGCCCGCTCGACGTTCCGGCGATCAAGGGCGTGCTGCCCGACAGCGACGAGGAAGCCGAGCGTCCGTCGAGCGACGACGCGCCGTTCGCAGCGCTGGCGTTCAAGATCATGAACGACCCGTTCGTCGGCTCGCTGACCTTCACCCGCATCTACTCGGGCAAGCTCAGCAAGGGCCAGGTCCTGAACTCGGTGAAGGACAAGAAGGAAAAGATCGGCCGCATGCTGCTGATGCATTCCAACAACCGCGAAGACATCGATGAGGCCTATGCGGGCGACATCGTCGCTCTGGCCGGCATGAAGGACACCACCACCGGCGATACGCTGTGCGATCCTTCGAAGCCGATCATTCTCGAACGGATGGAATTCCCCGAGCCGGTCATCGAGCTGTGGGTCGAACCGAAGACCAAGGCTGACCAGGAAAAGATGGGCGTTGCCCTCAACCGCTTGGCACAGGAGGACCCGTCCTTCCGCGTATCGACCGATCACGAGAGCGGCCAGACCATCATCAAGGGCATGGGCGAATTGCACCTCGACATCATCGTCGACCGCATGAAGCGCGAGTTCAAGGTCGAGGCCAATGTCGGCGCGCCGCAGGTGGCCTATCGCGAATACCTCGCGAAGCCGGTCGACGTCGACTACACCCACAAGAAGCAGTCGGGCGGCTCGGGCCAGTTCGGCCGGGTGAAGATCAAGGTCGAGCCGGGCGAGCGTGGCCAGGGCTTTGTCTTCAACGACGAGATCAAGGGCGGGAACATTCCGAAGGAATATATCCCCGCGATCGAAAAGGGTCTGCGCGAGCAGGCCGAAAGCGGTCACCTGATCGGCTTCCCGATCATCGACTTCACCGTCACCCTGTATGACGGTGCCTACCACGACGTCGACTCGAGCGCGATCGCGTTCGAAATCGCCGGTCGCGGTGCGATGCGCGAAGTGGCGCAGAAGTCGGGCATCAAGCTGCTCGAGCCGATGATGAAGGTTGAAGTTGTCACCCCCGAGGATTACCTCGGCGATGTGATCGGCGACCTCAACAGCCGTCGCGGCCAGATCCAGGGCACCGACACCCGCGGTAATGCGCAGGCAGTCGAGGCCATGGTGCCGCTCGCCAACATGTTCGGCTACGTCAATGAACTGCGCTCGTTCACTCAGGGCCGTGCCCAGTACACGATGCAGTTCAGCCACTACGACGAAGTTCCGGCGAATGTGGCGGCCGAGGTCAAGGAGAAGCTTGCCTAAGGCAGGCGATACGTCTAGGGGCGGCGCCTGATTCAGCGGGTGCCGTCCTGTTCCCCTGAAATCCCATCAGTAGACAGAGGTTACGAGTAACATGGCAAAGGCAAAATTTGAGCGGAACAAGCCGCACTGCAACATCGGCACCATCGGTCACGTTGACCACGGCAAGACCACGCTGACGGCCGCTATCACCAAGGTGATGGCTGAAGTTTACGGCGGTGAAGCCGTTGACTTCGCCAACATCGACAAGGCTCCGGAAGAGCGTGAGCGCGGGATCACCATCTCGACCGCACACGTCGAGTACGAGTCGGACGCGCGCCACTATGCGCACGTCGACTGCCCGGGTCACGCTGACTACGTGAAGAACATGATCACCGGTGCTGCGCAGATGGACGGCGCGATCCTGGTTGTGAACGCTGCTGACGGCCCGATGCCGCAGACCCGCGAGCACATCCTGCTTGCCCGCCAGGTCGGCGTGCCGGCGCTGGTCGTGTACATGAACAAGGTTGACCAGGTCGACGACGAGGAAATCCTCGAGCTGGTCGAACTGGAAGTGCGCGAACTGCTGAGCGCCTACGATTTCCCGGGTGACGATATTCCGATCATCAAGGGCTCGGCTCTGGCCGCTCTCGAAGGTCGCGATGACAACATCGGCAAGGATTCGGTTGTCGCCCTGATCAAGGCCGTGGACGAATTCATCCCGCAGCCCGACCGTCCGGTCGACAAGCCGTTCCTGATGCCGATCGAAGACGTGTTCTCGATCTCGGGTCGCGGCACCGTGGTGACCGGCCGTATCGAAACCGGCGTTGTGAACGTTGGCGACGAAGTTGAAATCGTCGGCATCAAGGACACCCGCAAGACCACCGTCACCGGCGTGGAAATGTTCCGCAAGCTGCTCGATCGCGGTGAAGCTGGCGATAACGTCGGCGCCCTGATCCGCGGCGTTGCCCGTGAAGAAGTCGAGCGTGGCCAGGTGCTGTGCAAGCCCGGTTCGGTCAGCCCGCACACCGAGTTCAGCGCTGAGGTCTACGTGCTGTCGAAGGACGAAGGTGGTCGTCACACGCCGTTCTTCGCCAACTACCGCCCGCAGTTCTACTTCCGCACCACCGACGTGACCGGTGAAGTGATCCTCCCCGAGGGCACTGAAATGGTCATGCCGGGCGACAACGTCACCATCTCGGTCAAGCTGATCGCTCCGATCGCCATGGACGAAGGTCTCCGCTTCGCAATTCGCGAAGGCGGCCGCACCGTCGGTTCGGGGGTTGTCAGCAAGATCACGAAGTAATATAGGCCCGGCCAACCAAGGGGGGATTCGTCCCCCTGGCCGGACCAGCTTCGGATAAAAATGACTGCCTTCGGGTAAAAAAATCAGTCAGCAGCCCCGCTCTCCCTGGAGACGGGAGGGGGCGGGGCGGCTGATTTTTGTTTGCTCTTTCTCATCGGTATACGGACATGGAAGCCCAGAACATTCGCATTCGCCTCAAGGCGTTCGACCATCGCGTACTCGACCAGGCCACTGGCGAGATCGCAGAAACAGCCCGTCGCACCGGCGCGCTGATCCGGGGTCCCATTCCGATGCCGACGAGGATCGAGAAGTTCACCGTGAACCGCGGTCCGCACATCGACAAGAAGTCGCGGGAGCAGTTCGAGGTGCGCACCTACAAGCGGTTGCTCGACATCGTGCAGCCCAACGCCCAGACCGTGGACGCGCTCATGAAGCTCGATCTCGCTGCGGGCGTGAACGTTGAAATCAAGCTCGCGTAAGCAGGCGGTTTCGCGAGGTCCGCGACCGGGACCTTAAGCAGGTCGGTTATTCGGGGCACCTAGGCCCCGCTGGCCCACGGGCCGGCAAGACATAGGGATACCGCCGGACCTGGTCCGGGCTGCGTCCCCCGTCTCGCTCCCTCTCGAGGGGGCATTCAGCCCGGACGGGGCGCAGTTTCATACATTCGGGCTGAGCATGCACGCGGGGATGGGCCTCGTGTGCCTCTGTAGGAGTATGACGATGCGCACTGGCGTTATCGCAAAGAAAGTCGGGATGACCCGCCTGTTCCAGGAGGATGGACGTCACGTTCCCGTGACCGTTCTTGCCCTGGAAGATTGCCAGGTCGTGTCCCACCGCACCGCAGACCGTGACGGTTATGTCGCGCTGCAGGTCGGTTCGGGTGTGGCCAAGCAGAAGAATGTCAACAAGCCGCAGCGCGAACATTTCGCCAAGGCCGAGGTTGGCCTGAAGCAGAAGGTTGCCGAGTTCCGCCTGGAAAGCGAAGATGCGCTCCTGCCGGTTGGCTCGACCATCAGCGCGGACCACTTCGTTGCGGGCCAGATGGTCGATGTGACCGGCCATACGCAGGGCAAGGGCTTTGCTGGTGCGATGAAGCGCTGGGGTTTCGGCGGTATGCGCGCCACCCACGGTGTTTCGATCAGCCACCGTGCCCACGGTTCGACCGGTAACCGCCAGGATCCGGGTCGCGTGTTCAAGGGCAAGAAGATGGCCGGCCACATGGGCGACCGTCAGCGCACCCAGCAGAACCTCGAAATCGTCCGCACCGACGCCGAGCGCGGCCTGCTGTTCGTGAAGGGCTCGGTTCCGGGCGCCAAGAACAGCTGGATGCTGGTTCGTGACGCGGTGAAGGTTTCGCTCCCCGAGGGCGTTCCGTTCCCGGGTGTCGTGCTCGACAAGAACGCAGCTCCGACCGGTCCTGGGCCGGAAGCCGACGAGCCCAAGCTGGCCGATCAGGTCGAAGCTGCCGACACCGTCGCTGAAGAAACCGCTGCTGCCGAGGCCGAAGCGCCTGCCAGCGATGAAAACAAGGAGGGCTGATCCGTGAAGGTGAAGGTCCAGAAGATCGACGGCAAGGCGTCGGGCGACATCGAGCTGAGCGATGCCGTGTTCGGGGTAGAGCCCCGCGCGGACATCCTGCATCGCGTTGTCACCTGGCAGCTTGAAAACCGTCGCGGCACTGCCCGCCCGACGCGCGAGCGTTCGGACGTGGCGCGCACCGGCAAGAAGTTCGGCCGTCAGAAGGGTGGTGGTACTGCCCGTCACGGTGACCGTGCTGCCCCGATTTTCATCGGTGGTGGTAAGGCCCACGGTGCCCGCAAGCGTGACTTCGAGCAGTCGCTCAACAAGAAGATCCGCGCCCTCGGCCTGCGCATGGCGCTGTCGAGCAAGGCCCAGAGCGGCCTGATCGTGGTCGACAGCCTCGAGCTGAAGGATGCCAAGACCAAGGCCCTGGCGGAAACCTTCGGCAAGAACGGCTGGAGCGGCAAGGTGCTGGTGATCGACGGCGAAACCGTCAACGAGGGCTTCCGTCGTGCGGCCGGCAACCTGCCGGGCGTCAACGTGCTGCCGGCGGTGGGCGCCAACGTCTACGACATCCTGAAGCATGACACGCTGGTCCTGACCAAGGACGCGGTCGCCAAGCTGGAGGCTCGTTTCAATGGCTAAGGCGAAAGAAATCGACGCGCGTCACTACGACGTGATCCTCGCGCCGCACATCACCGAAAAGAGCACGCTGCTCGCGGAAAACAACGCGACCGTGTTCAAGGTGGCTGGTGACGCGACGAAGTCGCAGATCAAGGAAGCTGTCGAAGCGCTGTTCAGCCGCAAGGTGAAGAGCGTCAATACGCTGGTTTCCAAGGGCAAGACGAAGCGGTGGAAGGGCAAGGCCTATCGCCGCAGCGACGTCAAGAAAGCGATCGTCACCCTGGTCGATGGCCAGGACCCGATCGACATCACCGAAGGCGTGAGCTGATCCCATGGCACTCAAGAACTATAACCCGACGAGCCCCGCACGCCGCGGCCTGATCCTTGTCGACAAGTCCGGCCTGTACAAGGGCAAGCCGGTCAAGTCGCTGACCGAAGGCAAGCGCAAGACCGGTGGCCGCAACAACAAGGGCCACGTCACCTCGCGCGGCATGGCTGGTGGTCACAAGCAGAAGTACCGCTTCATCGACTTCAAGCGTCGCAAGTGGGACATGGAAGCGACCGTGGAGCGGATCGAATACGATCCCAACCGCACCGCGTTCATCGCCCTGGTGAAGTACGAAGACGGCGAACTGGCCTACATCCTCGCGCCGCAGCGGCTTGCTGTCGGTGACAAGGTTGTGGCCGGCGAGAAGACCGACACCAAGCCGGGCAACGCGATGCTGCTGGGCCAGATGCCGGTCGGCACGATCTGCCACAACGTCGAGATGAAGCCGGGCAAGGGCGGCCAGATCGCCCGTTCGGCCGGGACCTATGTCCAGATCGTCGGCCGTGACCGTGGTCTGGTGATCGTCCGCCTCAACTCGGGCGAGCAGCGCTACCTGCGCGGCGATTGCATGGGCACGGTTGGCGCGGTTTCGAACCCCGACAACCAGAACCAGAACTTCGCCAAGGCCGGTCGCAAGCGGTGGATGGGCGTCAAGCCGCTCACCCGCGGTGTCGCGAAGAACCCGGTCGACCACCCGCACGGTGGTGGTGAAGGCCGCACTTCGGGCGGTCGCCACCCGGTTACGCCGTGGGGCAAGTCGACCAAGGGCGCCCGGACCCGCCACAACAAGGCGACCGACAAGATGATCATCCGTTCGCGCCACGCGAAGAAGAAGAGGTAACCGGACATGGCACGTTCCGTATGGAAAGGTCCGTTCGTCGAACTCAGCCTTCTCAAGAAGGCCGAAGAGGCACAGGACAAGGGCGCCCGCGCTCCGATCAAGACCTGGTCGCGTCGCAGCACCATCCTGCCCCAGTTCGTCGGCCTGACGTTCAACGTCTACAATGGCCACAAGTTCATCCCCGTGTCCGTTTCGGAAGAAATGGTCGGCCACAAGCTCGGCGAATTCGCGCCTACGCGCACGTTCCCGGGTCACGCTGCCGACAAGAAGGGTAAGCGCTGATGAGCAAGCAGAAAGCCCCCCGCCGCGTTGCGGACAACGAGGCGCTGGCCGTCGGCACCACCATTCGTGGTTCGGCGCAGAAGCTGAACCTCGTTGCCGCGCTGATCCGTGGCAAGAAGGCGGAAGACGCGATGAACATCCTCGCTTTCTCGAAGCGGGCGATGGCGGTCGACGCGCGCAAGGTGCTGGCTTCGGCCATCGCCAACGCGGAAAACAACCACAACCTCGATGTCGACTCGCTGGTCGTCGCCGAAGCAAGCGTCGGCAAGTCGATCACCATGAAGCGGTTCCACACCCGTGGCCGCGGCAAGTCGACCCGCATTCTCAAGCCGTTCAGCCGGCTGCGCATCGTGGTCCGCGAGCAGGAAGAGGCGTAAGATGGGTCAGAAGAGCAATCCGATCGGTCTGCGCCTGCAGATCAACCGCACCTGGGACAGCCGGTGGTACGCCGAAGGGCGTGACTATTCCAAGCTGCTCAAGGAAGACATCCAGATCCGCAAGTACATCATGGAAAACCTGCCCCAGGCAGCGATTTCCAAGGTGGTGATCGAGCGTCCGGCCAAGCTGTGCCGTGTGTCCATCTATGCTGCGCGCCCCGGCGTGATCATCGGCAAGAAGGGCGCCGACATCGAGAAGCTTCGTTCGAAGCTGGCGTCCTTCACCGACAGCGACGTCAAGCTGAACATCGTTGAAATCCGCAAGCCGGAAATCGATGCCAAGCTCGTTGCCCAGGGCATCGCCGACCAGCTCGTTCGCCGCGTGGCTTTCCGCCGTGCGATGAAGCGCGCGGTGCAGTCGGCCCTGCGTCTCGGTGCCGAAGGCATCAAGATCACCTGCGGTGGCCGTCTTGGCGGGGCTGAAATCGCCCGTACCGAATGGTACCGCGAAGGCCGCGTGCCGCTGCACACCCTGCGTGCGAACGTCGACTATGCCGAAGCCGAGGCGCTGACCGCCTACGGGATCATCGGCATCAAGTGCTGGATCTTCAAGGGCGAGATCCTCGCCCATGATCCGACCGCGCAGGACCGCCTGATGATGGAAGCCCAGACGTCCGGCGTCCGGCCTGCGCGTTGAGGTGAGTAGATAACATGCTGCAACCGAAGAAAACCAAGTTTCGCAAGGCCTTCAAGGGCCGGATCAAGGGCGATGCCAAGGGTGGCACCGACCTGAACTTCGGCTCGTACGGTCTCAAGGCGCTCGAGCCGGAGCGGATTACCGCCCGCCAGATCGAAGCAGCCCGTCGCGCGATCACGCGCCACATCAAGCGCCAGGGGCGCCTGTGGATCCGCGTGTTCCCTGACGTGCCGGTGTCGAAGAAGCCGGCCGAAGTCCGTCAGGGTAAGGGCAAGGGTTCGGTGGAATACTGGGCTGCCCGCGTGAAGCCGGGCCGGATCCTGTTCGAGCTGGACGGCGTTGCCGGACCGCTCGCCGCCGAAGCCTTCAGCCGCGCCGCGATGAAGCTTCCCATCAAGACCAAGGTCGTTGCCCGTCTCGGCGACACCTCGCACCTGGAGGGTTGATCCATGGCCAAGATGAAGAACGCCGTCGAAGACCTTCGCACGAAGTCGGATGACCAGCTGACCGCTGCGCTCACCGAGCTCAAGCGCGAGCAGTTCAACCTCCGCTTCCAGGCGGCGACCAACCAGTTGGAAGCCCCGTCGCGGATCCGTGAAGTCCGCCGCACGATCGCGCAGATCAAGACTCTGCAGACCGAGCGCGCAGCGGCTGCGGCCAAGGCCTAAGGAGCAGACCATGCCCAAGCGTATCCTGATCGGGACCGTCACCTCCGACAAGACCGACAAGACTGTGACCGTGCTCGTTGAGCGCAAGGTGAAGCACCCGCTGTACGGGAAGATCATTCGCCGCTCGAAGAAGTACCACGCCCACGACGAAGCCAACGCGTACAAGACCGGCGACACTGTCCGGATCGAGGAAACCCGGCCGATGTCGAAGACCAAGACCTGGCAGGTCATCGAGCGCGTCGTCGCCGGTGGGACCCAGGCGGTTGAGGCCGACCTCGACGTGGCCGAAGCAGGCAACTGATTTAGCGATAGGAACTGCCGGACTGGTTCCGGCAAGCCAATGAGAAGGAAGACGGATCAATGATCCAGATGCAATCCAATCTCGACGTCGCGGACAACAGCGGCGCCAAGCGCGTCCAGTGCATCAAGGTACTGGGTGGCTCGAAGCGTCGTACCGCGAGCGTCGGTGACGTGATTGTGGTTTCCGTGAAGGAAGCCCAGCCGCGCACCAAGGTGAAGAAAGGCGACGTGCACCGTGCGGTGATCGTGCGCACCAAGAAGGACGTGCGCCGTGCCGACGGCACCGTGATCCGCTTCGACAGCAATGCTGCCGTGCTGGTCAACAAGAACGAGGAGCCGATCGGCACCCGTATCTTTGGCCCGGTGGTGCGTGAACTGCGTGGTCGCGGCTTCATGAAGATCATCTCGCTCGCTCCGGAGGTGCTGTGATGGGTGCCGCTAAGATCAAGAAGGGCGACAGCGTCGTCGTGCTCTCGGGCAAGGACAAGGGCCGCACCGGCACTGTCCGCCAGGTCATGCCGAAGGAAGGCAAGGTCGTGGTCGAGGGCGTGAACGTGGCTGCCCGCCACCGCAAGCCGAGCCAGGCCAACCCGCAGGGTGGCATCGACCGCTTCGAAGCGCCGATGGCGATCTCGAAGGTGGCGCTGGCCGATCCCAAGTCCGGCAAGCCGACCCGCGTGCGGTTCGAAACCAAGGACGGCAAGAAGGTCCGCGTGGCCGTGAAGTCCGGGGAGACCATCGATGGCTGACAAGTATACCCCGCGCCAGAAGCAGCGCTATGACGACCAGATCGTCAAGGCGATGACCGAGAAGTTCGGTTACAAGAACCGGATGGAAGTGCCCAAGCTCGAGAAGATCACGCTCAACATGGGCGTGGGTGAAGCGAGCCAGGACAAGAAGAAGGTCCAGACCGCTGCCGAGGAAATGGCGCTGATCGCCGGCCAGAAGCCGGTCATCACCAAGGCGAAGAAGTCGATCGCGCAGTTCAAATTGCGCGAAGGCATGCCGATCGGCTGCAAGGTTACCCTGCGCCGCGAACGCATGTACGAATTCCTTGATCGGCTCGTGACCGTCGCGATGCCCCGCATCCGCGACTTCCGCGGGCTGAACCCGAAGAGCTTCGACGGCCGTGGCAACTACGCCATGGGCCTGAAGGAACAGATCGTGTTCCCGGAAATCTCGTACGACAAGATCGAGAAGATCCGGGGCATGGACATCATCGTAACCACCACGGCGAAGACCGACGAAGAAGCGCGCGAGCTGCTCCGCCTGTTCGGTTTCCCGTTCCCGGCGGAAACGTCGGAAGAGAAGGAGGCGGCGTGAGCCGCTAATAGAGGAACTTAAGTCCAATGGCGAAACTGAGTTCGATCAACAAGAACGAGCGGCGCAAGAAGCTCGTCAAGAAGTATGCCGGGAAGTACGCGAAGCTGAAGGCGATCGCGGACGACAAGGCGCTTGACGAAGGCGAGCGCATGATTGCGCGCCTCAAGATGGCGGAACTTCCGCGCAACGCGAACCCGACCCGCGTGCGCAACCGCTGCAACACCACCGGCCGCCCGC
Source organism: Sphingomonadaceae bacterium (assembly GCA_023384025.1). Classification (GTDB taxonomy): domain Bacteria; phylum Pseudomonadota; class Alphaproteobacteria; order Sphingomonadales; family Sphingomonadaceae; genus 34-65-8. Next base: position 8,328 of record JAHDXX010000028.1, on the reverse strand, counting down.
GCGGCTACTACCGCAAGTTCGGCCTGTGCCGCGTTGAACTGCGCGACCTCGGCAACAAGGGCCTGATTCCGGGCCTGACCAAGTCGAGCTGGTGAGGATCTGACAGATGGCTATGACCGATCCCCTGGGTGATATGCTCACCCGCATCCGCAACGGCCAGCGTGCGAAGAAGGACAGCGTCCTTTCGCCCGCCAGCAAGCTGCGTGCAAACGTTCTCGAAGTGCTTCAGCGCGAAGGCTACATCCGTGGCTACAGCGAAGACGCATCGGGCAAGCACCCCGCACTGCGGATCGAACTGAAGTACTTCGAAGGCGAACCGGCGATCAAGCATGTCGCCCGTGTCTCCAAGCCTGGCCGCCGGGTCTATTCGGGTTCCAAGGAACTTCCGGTGATCCGCAACGGCCTCGGCATCACCATCGTCTCGACGCCGAAGGGCGTGCTCTCGGATGCCGAAGCACGCGCCCAGAACGTCGGCGGCGAAGTGCTGGCGGAGGTGTTCTGATGAGCCGCATCGGTAAAAAGCCGGTCGCGATCCCGGGCGGTGTGATCGCCTCGATCGAAAACGGCGCGCTTAGCGTGAAGGGTCCCAAGGGCACCCTGACCCTGGGGCTGTCCGACTTGGTCGAATACAAGCTGGAAGACGGCCAGATCTCGGTCTCGCCCGCCAACGACACAAAGGCTGCCCGCAGCCATTGGGGCATGCAGCGCACGCTCGTGTCGAACCTGGTCGAAGGTGTCACCGATGGTTTCACCAAGATCCTCGACATCAAGGGCGTGGGTTACCGTGCCAACGCGCAGGGCAAGACGCTCAAGCTGCAGCTCGGCTACAGCCATGACGTCGATCTCACCGTGCCGGAAGGCCTCGAGGTGAAGACCCCCGACCAGACCACCGTGGAGATTTCCGGCATCGACAAGCAGGCCGTTGGCCAGTTTGCCGCCGAAGTCCGCCGCTGGCGCAAGCCCGAGCCCTACAAGGGCAAGGGTATCGCCTATCGCGGCGAATACATCTTCCGCAAGGAAGGGAAGAAGAAGTAAGATGGCCAAGCTTTCCCTCTTCGAACGCCGCCGCCGCCGCGTCCGCACCGCGCTTCGTGCCCGTGCCGGTGGCAAGCCGCGCCTGTCGGTGCACCGCACCGGCCAGCACATCTACGCGCAGATCATCGACGATGCTGCCGGCAAGACCCTTGCCGCTGCTTCGACCCTCGGGGGCAAGTCCTCGGGTGCGAACGTCGCTGCTGCCGCGCAGGTGGGCAAGGACATCGCCGCCGCTGCCAAGAAGGCCGGCGTCACCACCGTCGTGTTTGATCGCGGCGGCTTCCTGTTCCATGGCCGCGTGAAGGCGCTGGCCGACGCCGCCCGCGAAGGCGGGCTGGAGTTCTGATGATGGCTGACGAAAACAACGAACAGACCCCGGTGGTCGACAACGCCGGTGAAACCCCGGTTGCCAACCTCGAGCCGACCGAGGCTGCCGAATCCCAGTCTGCTGAAGGCGGTGATCCGTCCGAGCCGCGCCGCGGCCGTGGGCGCGGTCGTGGTGGCGAGCGCGGTGAAGGCCGTGGTCGTGGCCGTGGCGATCGTCGCGACAACCGTCGCGAGGAAGAAGACGACGGCATCATCGAGAAGCTGGTCCACATCAACCGCGTTTCGAAGACGGTGAAGGGCGGCAAGCGCTTCGGTTTCGCAGCGCTGGTCGTGGTCGGCGACGGTTCGGGCCGGGTTGGCTTCGGCCACGGCAAGGCCCGCGAAGTGCCGGAAGCGATCACCAAGGCGACTGCTTCGGCGCGCAAGAAGATGATCCGCGTTCCGCTCAAGGAAGGCCGCACCCTGCACCATGATGGCAATGGCCGTTTCGGTGCAGGCAAGGTGACCGTGCGCTCGGCTCCGGCCGGGACCGGGATCATCGCCGGTGGCCCGATGCGCGCCGTGTTCGAGAGCCTGGGCGTGGCCGACGTGGTGACCAAGTCGGTCGGCACCAGCAACCCCTACAACATGATCCGCGCTACCTTTGACGCCCTCAGCAACCAGACTTCGCCGAAGTCGGTCGCCCAGCGTCGCGGCAAGAAGATCGCCGACCTCCTGGGTCGGGGTGGCGCGAGCGCAGCCGAGGCGGAAGCCGACGCTGCCGCCATGGCGGAGTAAACGACGATGGCTACCATCAAGATCAAGCAGGTCGGTTCGCCGATCCGTCGCCCTGAAGTGCAGCGCCAGATCCTCATCGGTCTCGGCCTCAACAAGATGCACAAGGTCGTCGAGCGTCAGGACACCCCCGAGGTGCGTGGCGCCATCGCCAAGATCCCGCATCTGGTGCAGGTGATCGACTAAGTTCCGGACCCCCGCTTCGGCGGGGGTTCTCATCTCAGCGCGAATTAAAGCGAAAGCGAGTGCAATACCATGAAACTGACTGACATCCGCGACAACGACGGCGCCCGCAAGACCCGCATCCGCGTGGGCCGGGGCATCGGTTCGGGCAAGGGCAAGACCTCCGGCCGCGGCCAGAAGGGCGCCAAGGCACGTTCGGGCGTTTCCATCAACGGCTTCGAAGGCGGCCAGATGCCGCTCCACATGCGCCTGCCGAAGCGCGGCTTCAACAACCCGTTCGGCAAGGACTATGCCGAAGTGAACCTGGGCATGGTCCAGAAGTTCATCGATGCGGGCAAGCTCGACGCCAAGGGCACTGTCGACCACGCAGCACTGAAGGCTGCCGGTCTTGCCCGTGGCGGCAAGGACGGCGTGCGCCTGCTCGGCAAGGGTGAACTGACCGCTAAGGTCAAGTTCCTCGTCGCCGGCGCTTCGAAGGGTGCTGTTGCAGCCGTCGAGAAGGCAGGCGGTTCGGTCGAAGTGATCGACCAGGGCGCGCCCGAGCACGAGAAGAAGGCTGCCCGCCGCGAAGCCAACAAGGCCAAGAAGGCGGGTTAATCCGGAAAAATGCGGAGCGGGGGTTCGACAAGCGTCCCCCCGCTCCCTATCTAGCCATCCTGTGCCGGGAGGGGCTTCCCACGGGTCCGGCGCCAAACCAGGATCGAAGACTGTCCGATGGCATCACGCGCCGACAATATCGCGAGCAATCTTAGCCTCGCCAATTTCTCCAAGGCCACCGAGCTGAAGAACCGCATCTGGTTCACTATCGGTGCCCTGATCGTGTTCCGCTTCCTCAGCTTTGTGCCGCTGCCGGGTGTCAACCCGCTGGTGCTGGAATCGCTCTACGACCAGGCGCGCGGCGGCATCCTCGACATGTTCAACATGTTCTCGGGCGGCAGTCTCGAGCGCATGAGCCTGATCGCGCTCGGGGTGATGCCCTATATCACCGCTTCGATCGTGGTGCAGATGGCCGCCGCGCTCCATCCGGCGCTTGCTGCGCTTAAGAAGGAAGGCGCGACCGGGCGGCAGAAGCTCAACCAGTATACCCGTTACGGCACGGTGTTCCTGTGCGTGATCCAGGGCTGGTTCCTTGCTTCCGGGCTCGAGGCCTATGGTGCACAGAGCGGCCTCCAGGCCGTGGTCGATCCGGGCTACATGTTCCGCGTCGGTGCGGTGATCAGTCTGGTCGGCGGGACGATGTTCCTGCTGTGGCTGGGTGAACAGATCACCAGTCGCGGGATCGGCAACGGTGTATCGCTGATCATCATGGCCGGTATTGTCGCCCAGTTCCCCAGCTTCACCAGCAACATGTTCAAGGGATACAGCGAAGGTTCGATCGTTATCGGCTTCATCGCCATGATCGTGATCCTGATCCTCGGCATCAGCTTCTTCGAGCGGGCCCAGCGCCGCCTTCTGATCCAGTATCCCAAGCGCGCCACCCAGCGCGGGATGATGCAGGCTGACCGCAGCCACCTGCCGCTGAAGCTCAACACCGCGGGCGTGATCCCGCCGATCTTCGCCAGCTCGCTACTGCTGCTGCCCCTGACGATCAGCCAGTTCGCCGGCAATACGGTGAACACGGAATCGACGTTCGGCGGCGCGATCGTCTGGCTCAACCAGTATCTTGCGCACGGCCAGCCGATCTACATGACGCTTTATGCGATCGGGATCGTGTTCTTCTGCTTCTTCTACACCGCGGTGGTGTTCAACCCCGAGGAAACGGCCGAGAACCTCAAGAAGAACGGTGGCTTCATCCCCGGCATCCGCCCGGGCAAGCGCACGGCGGATTATCTCGACTATGTGCTGACCCGCATCACCGTGATCGGCGCGATCTATCTGACTATCGTCTGTGTTGTGCCGGAATACATGATCGCGCAAACCGGCATTCCGCTGTTCCTCGGCGGCACCAGCCTGCTGATCGTGGTCAACGTCACAGTCGATACGATCAGCCAGATCCAGTCGCACCTGCTGGCGCACCAGTATGGCGACCTGATCAAGAAGGCGAAGCTCAAGGGGCGGATGCGCTAGGCCGTTACGGCACAAGCCGGTCAGGCCAGAGACGGTACAAGGGGGTAGTCACGTGAACATCATTCTTCTCGGCCCTCCGGGTGCTGGCAAGGGTACGCAGTCCGCCATGCTGGTCGAAGGGCGGGGCATGCGCCAGCTTTCCACCGGCGACATGCTGCGGGCAGCGGTCAAGGCGGAAACCGAAGTTGGCCTGCGGGCCAAGGCGGTGATGGAGCGCGGCGAACTGGTGTCGGACGAGATCGTCTCGGCCCTGATCGATGCGGAACTGGCGGCGATGGCGCCTGAAACCGGTGCGATCTTTGACGGTTATCCCCGCACCGAAGCACAGGCGGTTTCGCTCGACCAGATCCTCGCCAGCCATGGCCGCACTCTCGCGCATGTGATCGAGCTCGCCGTCGACGAGGAAGCACTGGTTGACCGGATCACCGGACGTTTCACCTGTGCACGTTGCGGCGAGGGCTATCACGACCGCTACAAGCTGCCCGAGAAGGAAGGCACCTGCGACAAGTGCGGCAGCCACGAATTCAAGCGCCGTCCTGACGATAACGAGGAAACCGTGCGCACGCGCATGGCGGAATACAGGGCCAAGACGGCACCGATCCTGCCTTATTACGAGCAGCGCGACCTGGTCCGCCGGGTCGACGGGATGGCGGCGATTGACGAAGTCAGCGCGGCAATCGAGGGCATCCTCGGCTGATCCTTGCGCGCTTGCCGCAGGCGCGGCAGGCGTTACAAGGCGGGCATGAACATCCGCCAGATAGCCCTTGCGGCTTCCGCCCTTGCTCTCACTGCACCCGCTGCCGCCGAAGTTGTGCAGACCACCGAAACGGGATTCACCACGCGTGACAGTGTGGTGGTCAAAGGCACGCCGTTCGATGCCTGGCTGGCGCTGATTGCCCCGGCGAAATGGTGGAACAAGGCGCACACCTGGTCGGGTGACGCGGCGAACCTCTACATCAGCCCGCAAGCAAATGGCTGCTTCTGCGAGCTACTCCCCGCCCCGGAAGGCGCGCCGGAAGAGGTGCGCCGGGGCAGCGCCTTGCACATGTCCGTGGTCATGGCTGATCCGGGCAAGGTCCTGCGGATGCGCGGCGGGCTGGGGCCGTTGCAGAGCGAACCGGCTGAAGGGGTGCTGACGGTTACCATGGCCAAGGTCGATGGTGGCACCCGGATTGTGTGGGAGTATGTTGTCGGTGGCCCGATGCGCTACGAAGTGCCGGTCATCGCCAAGGCGGTCGATGGGGTGATGAGCGAGCAGTTGCGCGGACTGGCCCGCGTGCTCGGCCCGGTAGAAACCGAGGAGGAGCCGGCTCCACCGGAGGACGAGGTAGAGGAAACGGTTGAACAGGCAAAACCTGCGGTCGGGAAGAACGTACCCGCCAAGCCCGAGGCTGCAAAGCCGGCGCCCGCAGAGAAAGCTGAAGCAAAGCCCAAAGTCGAGGAAGCGTTCGAGGACCTGATCGGCAACGAATAGGCAGGCCTCGCAGCAACCGCTTGGCGCGGCGCGAAACCGCGCTAGGATGCGCACACAACCGGACAGAGCGCGAGTCGCAATCGCGCCGATGAAGGCCGGGTCGCAATTCGCCGGTTCCAGTTCCTTGGGCCGGCGCCACCTGTAGGGAGGGGCGACCGTGGCAGTTTCCGATCACGTCAATTTCAATGATTTCATGGAAGGCGTTAAGCGCCGCAATCCGGGGCAGCCGGAATTTGTCCAGGCGGTGCAGGAGGTGTCGGAAGACATCTTCGAATTCATCGCCGACAAGGAAGAATACCACGCGCAGCAGATCCTGCGCCGCATTGCCGAGCCTGACCGTGTGGTCAGCTTCCGCGTGTGCTGGGAAGACGACAACGGCAACATCCGGGTCCAGCGCGGCTGGCGCGTGCAGAACAACAACGCGATCGGCCCCTACAAGGGCGGGATCCGTTTCCACCCGAGCGTGACCGAAAGCGTCCTGAAGTTCCTTGCATTCGAACAGACCTTCAAGAACGCGCTCACCGGCCTGCCGATGGGCGGGGGCAAGGGCGGCTCGAACTTCAATCCCAAGGGCAAGAGCGTGCGCGAGATCATGCGCTTCTGCCAGAGCTTCATGACCGAGCTCTACCGCCACATCGGTGCCGACGTCGACGTTCCGGCGGGCGACATCGGCGTGGGCGGGCGCGAGATCGGCTACATGTTCGGCCAGTACAAGCGCATCACCAACGAGTTCACCGGGGTGCTGACCGGCAAGGGGCTGGAATGGGGCGGCTCGCTGATCCGCACCGAGGCGACCGGCTATGGCGCGGTCTATTTCCTCCAGAACATGCTGGCGGCCAAGGGCATGGAAGTCGCGGGCAAGACTGCGGTCATCTCCGGCTCGGGCAACGTCGCAACGCACGCGGCGGAAAAGATCGTCCAGTTGGGCGGCAAGGTGCTGACCCTGTCGGACTCGGGCGGCTTCATCCATGACCCCGACGGAATCACCCAGGAGAAGATCGACTGGGTCAAGACGCACAAGACCCATCGTCGCGGCCGAATCGAGGAATATTGCGACGAGTTCAAGGGTGCGACCTTCCACGCCGGCAAGACCCCGTGGGGCGTCAAGTGCGATGTGGCCCTGCCGTGTGCGACCCAGAACGAACTGCTCGGCGATGATGCCAAGGCGCTGGTCGCCAACGGCTGCATCGCGGTCAGCGAAGGCGCCAACATGCCGACCAACCTCGACGGCGTGCACGTGTTCAAGGATGCGAAGATCATGTTCGCGCCTGGCAAGGCGGCCAACGCTGGCGGTGTCGCGGTTTCCGGTCTTGAGATGAGCCAGAACTCCGAACGGCGCAGCTGGACCGAGGCGGAGCTGCAGCAGATGCTGAAGGACATCATGCACGGCATTCATGAACGCTGCATCACCTATGGTGATCGTGGCGGTGGCTATGTCGACTACGTCAAGGGCGCCAACATCGCCGGCTTCAAGAAGGTCGCCGACGCGATGCTGGCTTTCGGGGTGGTGTGATGGAGAAACGGGCGGTCAATCCGACGCCGTGGCTGCAGCATTTCAACCTCAGCCACGGTGTCGCCGTCGACGGAGCGCAGCGCATGGTCTTCCTCTCCGGCCAGACGGCTTCGGATGCGGAAGGCAAGGCCATGCACCCCGGCGACATGACCGCCCAGATCCGCGAAGCATGGCGCCAGCTCGGCGCCGCGCTGGCCGATGCCGGCATGTCGACCGACAACATTGTCCGGCTCAACATGTATGTCACCGATGTCGATGCCTTCATGGCGGCGGCGCCGGAGGTGATCGGGCTCTGGGCATCGCGCAGCGGGTGCCACCCGGTGGGTACACTACTCGGCGTCAGCCGGTTGTATGATCCCGATATCATGGTCGAACTGGAAGCGACGGCGGTCGGTTGATGCGGGGTTCCGGAATGGACGACGATGGTGTATCCGGTGCCAGCAGGGTGAAACGCCCGCGTTTTTGCGCACGTCGGCTTAACGGTTGACGCAAGCCCCGAATCGGCCTAAGCGCGCCGTTCATTCGAAAGCTTCGGACAAGTCCGGCAGGTGTCAGCCACTGTGCGCACCAACCGGACTTTTTGCCGTAGGGCCCGCAGCCGAGAATGGTCAACCGCGATGAGATAGGGGTGGCGCTCGCCAATTGCCCCTGTGGAGCATGGAGAAGTAAGTGGCTCGTATTGCCGGGGTCAATATCCCCACCAACAAGCGCGTGATCATCGCGCTCACCTACATTCACGGAATCGGCCGCACGACGGCGCTCGAAATCGCCGAGAAGCTCGGCATCGATCACACCCGCCGGGTGCAGGATCTGAGCGACGAGGAAGTGCTGCGCATCCGTGAAACCATCGACGCCGATTACACCGTGGAAGGCGACCTTCGTCGCGAAACCGCGATGAACATCAAGCGCCTGATGGACCTGCGTTCGTATCGCGGCCTGCGCCACCGCGCCGGTC
>JAHDXX010000027.1 GCA_023384025.1 Sphingomonadaceae bacterium | reverse complement strand
ATCCTCCCCGGCACGGGGAGGGGGACCATCCGCAGGATGGTGGAGGGGCACCCCCGCATGCCCCTCCACCAGCTTCGCTGGTCCCCCTCCCCGTTCCGGGGAGGATGCCAGGTGCAGCGTCACGTCATCGCCGTCGCGGGCGCAGGGCCAGAAGCCTGCGACGCCGCGCGCGGTGAGCCATTTCTCGGCAATGATCCGGTCGAGCATGGCATTGGCATCGGCGAAGAGCTGGGTCGCGGTTTCGCCGACCACGTCGTCAGCCAGGATCGCCGGGTAGTTGCCGTGCAGTTCCCACGCGCGGAAGAACGGGGTCCAGTCGATGCACTGGCGCAGGTCCGCCAGGTCCCACGCATCGAACACGTGCAGGCCGGGCTTGAGTGGCGGCGCGGGCTTGTCGCTGAGGAAGGCGTCGTAATAGTTCGCCCGCGCTTCCTCCAGCGTCAGCAGCACGCTCTGCGCCTTGCCTTCGCGGGCATCGCGTACGTGCTGGTATTCGGCGGCGGTGGTCGCGACGAACTCGTCACGCTGGGTGTCGGACAGCAGGCGGCTTGCCACCCCGACTGCGCGGCTCGCATCCAGAACGTGGATTACCGGGCCATCGTAAGCCGGGTCGATCCTGAGCGCGGTGTGGACCTTGCTGGTGGTCGCCCCGCCGATCAGCAGCGGAATAGTGAACCCGGCGCGCTGCATTTCCTCCGCCACGGTCACCATCTCGTCCAGCGAGGGAGTGATCAGGCCCGACAGGCCGATCATGTCCGCCTTGTGCTCCTGCGCGGCCTCGAGGATTGTCGACCACGGCACCATCACGCCGAGGTCGATCACTTCATAGCCGTTGCACTGGAGCACGACGCCGACGATGTTCTTGCCGATATCGTGGACGTCGCCCTTGACGGTGGCCATGATGATCCGGCCCTTGGACTGGTCAGCAAGGCCACTGGCCTCCTTCTCCGCCTCGATGAACGGGATCAGGTGGGCGACCGCCTTCTTCATCACGCGGGCGGACTTGACCACCTGGGGCAGGAACATCTTGCCGCTGCCGAACAGGTCGCCGACGACGTTCATTCCGTCCATCAACGGGCCTTCGATCACTTCGATCGGGCGGGCGAAGCGCTGGCGGGCTTCCTCGGTATCCTCGACCACGTAGGCGTCGATACCCTTGACCAGCGCGTGCTCGATCCGCCGGACGACGTCCCAGCTGCGCCATTCCTCGGCTTCCTTCTCCGCCTTGACGTCCTTGCCCTTGTAGCTTTCGGCAAGGTCGATCAGCCGCTCGGTTGAATCCGGGCGGCGCATCAGGATCACGTCCTCGCACGCTTCGCGCAGGGCGGGGTCGATCTGGTCGTAGACGTCGAGCTGCCCGGCGTTGACGATCGCCATGTCCAGACCGGCGGGGATCGCGTGGTAGAGGAACACCGAATGCATCGCCCGGCGCACGGTCTCGTTGCCGCGGAAGCTGAAAGAGAGGTTCGACAGCCCGCCGCTGGTGCGGGCATGGGGGCATGCCGCCTTGATTGCGCGCACCGCCTCGATGAAATCGAGCCCGTAGCGGTCATGCTCCTCGATTCCGGTGGCGACCGCGAACACGTTGGGGTCGAAGATGATGTCTTCCGGCGGGAAGCCGATCCCGGTCAGCAGGTTGTAGGCGCGGGTGCAGATTTCGACCTTGCGGTCTTTCGTGTCCGCCTGACCGGTCTCGTCGAACGCCATGACCACCACCGCGGCGCCATAGTCCATGCATTTGCGGGCCTGTTCGAGGAAAGGCGCCTCGCCTTCCTTCATGCTGATCGAATTGACGATCGGCTTACCTGAAACGCATTTAAGCCCCGCCTCGATCACCGCCCACTTGGAGCTGTCGATCATCACCGGCACGCGGGCAATGTCGGGTTCGGCCGAGATCAGCTTGAGGAACGTGGTCATGGCGTGGACCGCGTCGAGCAGCCCTTCGTCCATGTTGACGTCGACCACCTGCGCGCCGTTCTCGACCTGCTCGCGCGCGACCTCGACCGCGGCGGTATAGTCGCCCGCCATGATCAGCTTCTTGAACCGTGCCGAGCCGGTCACGTTGGTTCGTTCGCCGATATTGACGAACTGCGAACCGGACGGGCGGGCGGTGGGGGGTTGGGTCATTGCAACAACTTCTGCTTTCCGTTCGTGCTGAGCCTGTCGAAGCACCGCACTTCACTTAGGAAGATAAGACAGCCCTTCGACAAGCTCAGGGCGAACGGGGGTTGGATCAAGCCGCCAAGGTAAACGGCTCCAGCCCGGCGAGGCGCATCGCAGGCGCGACTTGCGGCATTTGCCGGGGCGCGAGCCCCTCCACTGCCCGCGACATCTCGGCGATATGCGCCGGGGTGGAGCCGCAGCATCCGCCGACCACATTGACCTGGCCTGCTGCTGCCCATTCACCAACCAGCGAAGCCGTGGTCTCCGGCTCTTCGTCGTAGGCGCCGAGTTCGTTGGGCAGGCCTGCATTGGGATAGACCATGATCAGCGTATCGGCGATTTCGCTCAGCGTCTTGACGTGCGGGCGCAGCTGCGCGGCGCCGAACGAGCAGTTGAGCCCGACCGTCAGCGGCCTCGCATGGCGCACCGCGTGCCAGAACGCCTCGACCGTGTGGCCCGACAGGTTGCGGCCTGACAGGTCGGTCAGCGTCATCGACAGCATCAGCGGCACCTCGCGGCCGAGCTCGCGCTCGAGCTGGCGCACCGCCATGATCGCGGCCTTGCAGTTGAGCGTATCGAACACGGTCTCGACGAGGATGAAGTCCGCCCCGCCCTCGACCAGCGCGGCGGCCTGTTCGCGGTAGACTTCGACGAGGAAATCCCAGTCGATCTCGCGATAGCCGGGATCATTGACGTCGGGGCTGAGCGACAGGGTCTTGTTGGTCGGGCCGACCGATCCGGCAACGAACCGGGGACGGCCATCCTTCGCAGCGAATTCGTCCGCCACCTTGCGCGCGATCGCGGCGCTGGCGACGTTGATCTCGCGCACCAGATGCTCTGCACCGTAATCCGCCTGGCTGATGCGGTTGGCCGAGAAGGTATTGACCGAGGCGATGTCCGCACCGGCCTGGAAATAGGCGCGGTGGATGCCTTCGGGCACGTCGGGCCGGGTCAGCGCAAGGATGTCGTTGTTGCCCTTCTGGTCATGCGAAAGACCGAGGTCCCCGGCGAAATCCTCGGCACTGAGGCGCAGCGCCTGGATCTCGGTGCCGAACCCGCCGTCGTTGATCAGGATTCGCTTGGCCGCTTCGGCCAGGAATTGTTCGCGCGCGCTCATTGGCTGGCATCCTTTGGTCGCACGCCGAGCAGGTGGCAGATGGCATAGGCCAGCTCGGCGCGGTTGAGGGTGTAGAAGTGGAATTCGCGCACCCCGCCGGCATAAAGGCGGCGGCACAGCTCGGCGGCCACGGTGGCGGCGACCAGCTGGCGGGCGGCGGGGCGTTCGTCGAGACCGTCGAACAGGCCATCCATCCACGCCGGGATCTCCGCTCCGCAGGCCCCGGCGAACTTGCGCGCCTGTGCGACGTTGGTCACCGGCAGGATGCCCGGCAGGATCGGGGCAGTGATCCCCGCCGCGCTCGCCCGGTCGCGGAAGCGGAAAAAGGTCTCGGCGGAAAAGAAGAACTGGCTGATCGCACGGCTGGCCCCGGCGTCGATCTTGCGCTTGAGGTTGTCGAGGTCGGCCTGCGGGCAGTCGGCATCCGGGTGCGTTTCAGGATAGGCGGCGACCGAAATGTCGAAATCGGCGACCTCTTTCAGGCCCGCGACCAGCTCCGCGGCATTGGCATAGCCTTGCGGGTGCGGGGTGAACGGTGCGCCCGGCTCACCGGCATCACCGCGCAAGGCGACGATGTGACGCACGCCCGCTTCCCAATATTGCTCCGCAATCGCCTGCGTCTCGGCCTTGCTGGCATCGACGCAGGTCAGGTGCGCAGCGGCGGGAATGCCGGTTTCGCGGATAATGCGGGCGACCGTGGCGTGGGTCCGCTCGCGGGTCGAGCCGCCCGCACCATAGGTCACCGACACGAACTGCGGCCCCAGCGGCATCAGCTCCTGCAGCGCATCCCACAGCGCCTCTTCCATCCGCGCGGTCTTGGGCGGGAAGAATTCGAACGAGACCGCAATGTCGCCCGGCAGGCCGGAGAACAGCGGCGTGTCGTGCGCGGTGCGCGCTTCGTGATCGGTATCGAGGGTCATCTTATCCTGCATTCGCTTTCCTGCCCGCCGGAACGGCGGCGCCCTGCCGATGGCCGAGCCAGATCTTCACCACCAGCTCGCCGCCTGCCAGAGCCACGGGCGGACCGGCCTCGAACCCGGCTTCGCCCAGCAGCGTGGCCATGGCCCCTTTGGTGAACCCTAGCCGGGCATGGGCATGGCGCGCGCGCAGTTCCTCGCGCGCATGAGCGGCAAAATCGACAATCGCGATCCGGCCACCCGGCCGGGTGACCCGGGCCGCTTCAGCCAGCGCCACCGACGGGTCGGGCGCGAAATGCAACACCTGGTGCAGCACGACCGTGTCGAAGCTCTGCGCCGGGAATGGAAGGGCCGTGAAATCGCCCTGGACCAGCTCGACCGTATCGGCAGGCAGACGCTGCAACTTGGCCCGCGCCACCCGCAACATGTCGAGACTCTTGTCGAGCGCGACTATGCGGTCGGCCTGCTCGGCAAACAGTTCGGCCATCCGGCCCGTGCCCGTGCCGATATCGAGCAGGTCGCCCAGCGGGGCATCGGCCAGAACCTCGCGCAGGCGCGCTTCGACCAGATCATCGGGGCTGTGCAGCTTGCGCAGGTCGTCCCATTCCTCCGCGTGGCGGGCGAAATAGGCTTCTGCGCTGTGCTCGCGTGCGGCCCTGATGGTCGCCAGATGATGGCGATCCTCGGCGCACAGCGCGGCGAAACCGGCATCTTCCGCCTCGGCTGTCGCCAGCAGCCGCGCCACCGCCGCGCCAACCGGATCATCCCGCCCTTCGCCAATCGCGCTGCGCAGGAACACCCAGCTGCCTTCGCGATGCCGCTCGGCCAGGCCCGCATCGCACAGGATGCCGACATGGCGCGACACGCGCGGCTGACTCTGCCCGAGCACTTGCGCCAGTTCGCCCACCGCCAGTTCCATGGCAGAGAGCAGCCGCATGATCCGCAGCCTGGTCGGGTCGCCGAGCGCCCGCAAGATCGTTTCGATCCGCATCACAAGCGACATATAAAGATATTTTTATATGTGCAACAAGCTTGCGCTGACGGGCCCCATAGCGCACCTTTCCATAAGGTTCTGCACTTGGGGGAAGATAGCGATGCAATATGTCCAGTTCGGCAATACCGGCCTGACTGTTTCGCGGCTGTGCCTGGGCTGCATGAGCTTTGGCGACGCCGCTGCCGAAGGGCATGACTGGACCCTGGACAAAGACCAGTCGCGCCCGCTGGTGCGGCAGGCGCTGGAGGCCGGGATCAACTTCTTTGACACCGCCAACATCTATTCGGGCGGCACCAGCGAAGAGATTACCGGCCGCTTGCTGAAGGACATGGCCCGCCGCGATGAAATCGTCATTGCGACCAAGGCCTTCTTCCGCTGGCGCCAAGCGCCCAACACCGGCGGGCTCTCCGCCAAGGCACTGATGCACGCGGTAGACGACAGCCTGCACCGCCTGGGCACCGATTACATCGACCTTTACCAGATCCACCGGCTCGACCCGCTCACCCCGATGGAAGAAATCATCGAGACGCTCGACGCCATCGTCCGCTCGGGCAAGGTCCGCTACCTCGGCGCATCGAGCATGCATGCCTGGCAGTTCCAGAAGCTGCTCCACATCGCCGACAAGGCCGGGATAAAGAAGTTCGTCTCGATGCAGAACTACGTCAACCTGCTCTACCGCGAGGAAGAGCGCGAGATGCTGCCGCTGTGCCAGGACTACGGGATTGCGGTGATGCCGTGGAGCCCCCTCGCCCGCGGCAAGCTCACCCGGCCGTGGGACGAGCAGGGCACTGCCCGGGCGCAGACCGACCGGCTGCTGCCCATGCTCTACAATGCGACCGAAGCGGCTGACCGCAGGGTGGTCGAAGCGGTCGAGCGGATTGCCACCGCGCGCGGCGTGCCGATGGCGCAGGTCGCGCTGGCCTGGCTGCTCGGCAAACCGGGCGTGACCAGCCCGATCGTTGGTGCAACCAGGGCAAGGCACATCGCCGATGCCGTTGCCGCGCTCGACCTGGCCCTGTCAGACGACGAGATCGCGGCGCTGGAGGAGCCCTATGTGCCTCATCCGGTGACCGGCCTGTTCGCCATGCCCCCGGGCAAGCTGGCGGTTTCCGTAAACGACTGACAGCGACGCTTGCTTTTGCCCGGCGCGCACCCTAAATGCGCCGGTGTCTTCCGACATTGGAACGCCACACAGCCCCTCCCGGACATTGCCCGGGGCGGCGATGGCCCCATCCCGGAAGCAGGCGCAACAGGTTTGAGGCGAAGGGTCAGGCAATGGCCGAAGAGAACAAGAGCAAGACTTCCCCGGCGGAGTTCCTCCGGCAGGTGCAGGCAGAAGGCCGCAAGGTCGTCTGGCCGACGCGCGAGGAAACCGTGCGCACCTCGATCTTCGTGTTCATCATGATGCTGATCCTGTCGATCTTCTTCCTCGGCGTCGATTCGCTGTTCGGCGCCGTGGTGCGCTGGCTGCTTTCGCTCGCCTGATCACAACCATTTCCTGCACACGGGACTTACCATGGCACGCTGGTACATCATCCACGCCTATTCGGGCTTCGAGAACAAGGTCCGCGATTCGATCCTCGCCGAAGCCGAACGGCTCGGCCTGAGCGAAGCGGTCGAGGACGTACAGGTTCCCACCGAGACCGTGACCGAGGTCAAGCGCGGCAAGAAGGTCCAGGTCGAGCGCAAGTTCATGCCGGGCTATGTGCTGGCCAAGCTCACGCTGACCGATGATGTCTACCACCTGGTCAAGAACACCCCGAAGGTGACCGGCTTCCTCGGCGCGGGCCAGAAGCCGCAACCGATCTCCGACCGCGAGGCGGCACGCTATTTCGGCGGCGTCGAAGAGGCCAAGGCCGCTCCCAAGCGCGAAGTCCAGGTCGAATACGACATCGGCGACCAGGTCAAGGTCAACGCCGGCCCGTTCGCCAGCTTCAACGGCGTGGTCGAGGAACTCGACTTCGACAAGCAGCGGGTCAAGGTCAGCGTCTCGATCTTCGGCCGCGCGACTCCGGTCGAACTCGGCTTCGAGGAAGTCGAACTGGTCAAGTAGGCGAGGTCGCGTACGCGTGGCCGCAAGCCGTAGAAGGCGCACCGCTTTTCCATGATCCACTTTTTGGGGTAGGATGGAAAGAGTCCACAAGAAGGTGTGTGATGCGGGAAGCTTGGCTGAATTGGCGATACAAACGCTACGAAGCGAAGAAGGCTTGTGCTGACGACTTCGAGGAATTCGAGCAATGGGCATCGGGACCTTGGACGCCTGGCATCGCTGCGCGAATGCCATGGGAGAAGTTGATACAGGGGCCTCAGCTAGGAGGGATCGACGCTGAAACTCGTCGCGTGATCGATATGGAGATCGAAAGGCGCTACCGATCTCGACAGCCAGAACTAGCGAATTTTCTTTCGTTCTTGGCTCTATTGGTCGCAGCCTTCGCGCTATTTCGTTCTTGGTAGACGGGATCGATGACCCCAACCGCCTCACGCCTTAAGGCCCGGCTGGATGACCGCCGACTTTGGTTCGTCAACGAATGGTTTTTCAAGTGGCATTTCATCGGCAAGGACGGTCCGGTGGAGATCGACTCATTTGATGGGCGTGTAATCCGCTATGGTGGCATCCAGTTCAGCGGAACGGCGCGAGATATCTATTGGAATACGATTGTTCGCGGGGTCCGTAAGGAGATTAACGAGCAGTTCGCATGGGTGGATTCGGAAATCCGCAAATACAATCGGGCCACCGCCCTGGTGGCAATCGATGAATGCGCAGGTCAGTTGATCTCATTTGCGCGGCAAATCCGTCGCAAGGCCGTGCAGAAGGATTGTATCCTTCGCGGTAACGGTGTAAGCTTTCCGTCCGAAAATGACGCTAGGCTTTGGGATGGCACCTCGGAGGCCGAAATCCTTGCTCAGGCCGCCGCACTTAAAGCTGCCCTACCCCTGACCGAATCTGTCCGCGAGGTCGGCCCACCTCTGCCAGTGAGATTCCCAGAACGCGCGTTGGCCTATTGGAACCGCAACCAGTGGTGGTTGGGTCCGGCGGGGATGGCCCTTGCGATTGCTGGGCTCGTTTCGCCGTTTCTCATCTGATTTTATCGGCTTTTTGCTTTTGCTGCCTAAGGCCGAAGGAATGGATGCCCCGCAAGGATTCGAACCTTGATTGACGGAGTCAGAGTCCGCTCTCTTACCATTAGAGGACGGGGCATCATGGGCCGGGTCGGACCCGGCTGGGAGCGGCGCACATAGGTTTGCGCCGCCGCGAGGTCAAGACTTGCGATTGCGGTCCTGCTTGCCCCCGCGCCTTGCCATCGCTAGCATTGTCTTCAGGTCCCCGTGGTATCACCCGCGGGAGGATAGGAACACGTTGACATGGCGGATGGATTTCCGCCGGACAGGAATTCGAGGGCTGGCCACAAAGGGGGCAAAAAGTCCGGCAAGGTAGCCGATTTTCGCTACAAGCGCCCCGCTCAGCCCGATCGCCGCACTGCCGCTGCCCCGCATGGCGGGCGCGACGAGCGTGCGCCTGCGCCGCATGGATGGCGCAACCATGAGCCCGAGCGGGAACGCTACCATCAGGCCTATGCTGCGCTCGACCTCGGCACCAACAATTGCCGCCTGCTGATCGCCCGCCCCTCCGGCGAGCATTTCACGGTTATCGATGCCTTCAGCCGGGTTGTCCGTCTCGGCGAAGGGCTCGCCCAGTCCGGGCGCCTGAGCGACCAGGCCATGGACCGCGCGCTGGGCGCCCTGCACATCTGTGCCGACAAGCTGCGCCGCCGCAACGTGCGCCTCGCCCGCTCGGTCGCGACGGAGGCGTGCCGCCGCGCTGTGAACGGCGCGGACTTCATCGAGCGGGTGCGCAAGGAAACCGGCCTCGCGCTGGACATCATCAGCGCCGAGGAAGAAGCCCGCCTGGCGGTGCTGGGCTGCCACATCCTGCTGGAACAGGGGGACGGCCCGGCCCTGATCTTCGACATCGGCGGCGGCTCGACCGAACTCGTCCTGGTCGAACCCGATGCGCGGGTGCCGCGCATTCTTGACTGGCAGAGCGTGCCCTGGGGGGTTGTCTCGCTGACCGATACCGTCGGCAGGGTCGAAGGGCCGGCTGACCGGCGGGCCGCGATCTACGCCGAGATGCGCCGGGTCGTATCCGAGAGCTTTGCCCCGTTTGCCGAGCGGATTGCCGGGCTTGCACAGGCCGCAGGCCACAAGCGCCTGCTCGGCACGAGCGGTACGGTGACGACCCTCGCCAGCCTGCATCTCGAACTGCCGCATTACGACCGCCGGGCTGTCGACGGGCTGGTGCTGCCCGCGCAGGCCATGCGCGTAGTCAGTACCCGCCTGGCCGAACTCTCGCCGGAAGGGCGCAGCAAGCTGCCCTGCATCGGCGCAGACCGGGCCGAACTGGTGGTGGCAGGGTGCGCAATCCTCGAATCGATCATGGACCTGTGGCCGGCCGAGCGCCTTGGCGTGGCCGATCGCGGCATTCGCGAAGGGATCCTGCGCAACCTGATCGCAACCGACATAGCGGGCGAGGAAAGCCGCCGCGCGCTGCTCGAACGCAGGCCCGGCGCATGACCCGGTCGGGCAAGGATGCAGGCAAGCGGGTAAAAACCGCGCGCGGGCGCACCGCGTCGTCTGTCCGCTGGCTGGAGCGACAGCTCAACGATCCTTACGTCAAGCAGGCAAAGGCCGACGGCTATCGCAGCCGGGCGGCCTACAAGCTGATCGAGCTGGATGAAAAATACGCCCTGCTGAAGGGAGCACAGCGGGTGGTCGACCTGGGCGTGGCCCCGGGCGGCTGGGCACAGGTCGTGCGCAAGAAGGCGCCGCGCGCAGCCGTGGTCGGGATCGACCTGCTGCCGACCGAGCCGCTCGACGGGGTTACCCTGTTCCAGCTCGACTTCATGGCTGACGAAGCACCGGCGGCCCTCGCCGAAGCGCTCGACGGAGCGCCCGACCTGGTCCTGTCCGACATGGCCGCCAACACGGTGGGCCACAAGCAGACCGACCATTTGCGCACCATGGGCCTGGTCGAGGCCGCCGCCTGGTTTGCAGTCGAGAATCTGGCCGAAGGCGGCGCGTTCGTTGCCAAGGTGCTGGCGGGCGGGACCGACAGCGATCTGCTGGCCCTGCTCAAGCAGCATTTCCGCACGGTGAAGCACGCCAAGCCCCCGGCGAGCCGCAAGGGCTCGTCGGAGTGGTACGTCATCGCTCAGGGGTTCAAGGGGCGCGGCTAGCGCCCCTCAGCGCCAGTCCGTTTATTCGGAAGCAGCCGGGGCGGCAGCTTCCGCACCTTCGGCGGGGGCTGCTTCAGCGCCTTCGGCCGGGGCAGCTTCGCCCTCTGCCGCAGCGGCATCACCTTCGGCGGCCGGAGCTTCAGCCGCCTTGGGCGCGGGCAGCGGCATGTTGGAGCCGAGGCTGTTGAGGTACAGGATGATGCTTGCGCGCGCCGCATCGTCCTTGAGACCGGCGAAGCCCATGGTGGTGCCGGGCACGAACTGCTTGGGTGCGAGCAGCCAGGCGTTCATCGATTCGAAGTCCCAGTTGCCACCCTTGCCCGACAGGTCGGCGCTGTACTTGAACCCGGCAGCATGCTTGCCGATCGGCAGGCCCATCACCCCGTAGAGGTTGGGGCCGGTGCCGTTGGCGCCGCCCTGGTTGAAGGTATGGCAGTTGCCGCAGCGCGCGACCGCCTGCTGCTCGCCCAGCGCGACATCGGCGCTGGCAAGGATGGTACCCAGGTCGACCGCAGCCGCCTCGGCATCGCCGCCACCGTCGGCATCCGCGATCGGGTAGCCGCCCGCTTCGACTTCGTGCGGTTCGTGCGCCTGGAAATACATGCCGCTGGCAATCGAGGCACCCAGGCCCACGATACCGGCGAACAGTGCCCATCCGGCGGCGGTATTGAAGCGGTCATCCATGCGTAGAATTCCGAAAAGCTGACGGGTTGATTTTCGCGCGCCGCCATAGGGGGGCATGGCCGCAACTGCAAGAGGCGCGATTGCAAGGGCCGTTGACAGCAATGCACCATTGCCCCGCGCCCGCCGCACGGTTAGGCGCTCTGCCCGATATGACAATGAGCTTTCCCGGTCCCGCGCTCGCCATGGTCGAGCGGATGCAGGCTGCCGCAGCCGCCGATCCCGCACGGGCAATCGCTTTCCAGGGTTCGCCCGGGGCAAATTCGCACCGCGCGGCGAGCGAAGCCGCGCCCGATTACCTGCCGCTGCCCTGCTTCAGCTTCGAAGACGCGCTGGAAGCGGTGAAAGACGGGCGCGCCGCCTGCGCGATCATCCCGATCGAGAACAGCCAGCACGGGCGGGTGGCGGATATCCACTTCCTGCTGCCGGAAAGCGGCCTGTCGATCGTGGGCGAATACTTCATGCCGATCAGCCATGCGCTGATGGCGGTGCCCCATGCCGACGGCAGCTTCGGGCCGTTCGAGGCGGCCTACAGCCACCCGCAGGCGCTTGGCCAGTCACGCCGCTTCCTGCGCGAGCGCGGCATCGTGCCGCTGAGCCATGCCGACACCGCCGGGGCCGCGGCCTACGTTGCCGAGCGCGCCGACCCGACCGTTGCCGCCATCGCGCCCCGGCTGGCTGCCGATCTCTATGGCCTGACGATCGTCGAGGACCGGGTCGAGGATGCGCACGACAACATGACCCGGTTCGTAGTGCTGGCCCGCGCCCCGCTTGACCCGGCGACGCTCGGCGGTGGCGAGACGATGACCACGTTCGTGTTCGAAGTGAAGAATATCCCCGCTGCGCTCTACAAGGCGCTGGGCGGGTTCGCGACCAACGGGGTCAACATGACCAAGCTGGAAAGCTACCAGAAGGGTGCCAGCTTCTCGGCCACGATGTTCTATGCCGACATCGTCGGCGCGCCGGGCAACCCCGCGATCGACCGGGCGCTGGAAGAACTGGCCTTCCATTGCAAGGAACTGCGCGTGCTGGGCACCTATCGCCAGGCCCGCGCGCGCGGCTGATCAGGCAGGGATAGCGGATTCAGCGCCTTGCGCTTGGCAACCGCCTCTGCCACCACCGCCGATGTGACGAGGGGCGCAGCGCAATCCGCGGGAGAGACCGCACCGCCACCGGCCAGTCCGGCGACCACGGATGGCTGGAGCGAAGTGCGCGCCGACGATTCGATCCAGTACGAGCCGGTCGAAATGCCCGAGCAGGAACCGCCTGACCTCGGCTGGCTGGAAGACCTGTTCAAGGCCATTGGCGACCTGCTGGGCCCGGTTGGCGAGGCGCTCGGCCTGTCGTGGCCGGTGCTCAAATGGATCATGATCGGTCTCGCCGTGGCGGGCCTGCTGTTCCTGTTGTGGCGCCTGCTAGCCCCGGTGTTCGCCCGCAGCCCGGTGTCGGAGGCAGCCGACGAGGACTGGGCCCCTGCCCGGGCAGAGGCGCTGGCCCTGCTCGACGAGGCCGACCGTCTGGCCGCCGAAGGTCGTTATGACGAAGCGACCCATCTGCTGCTGCGCCGCAGTGTCGGCCAGATAGCGGCAGCCCGGCCCGAGTGGGTCGAGCCATCAAGCACCGCGCGCGAGCTGGCAGCTCTGCCCGCCTTGCCCGAAGCCGCGCGCGCGGCCTTCCGCGTGATTGCCGAGCGGGTCGAGAGCAGCCTGTTCGCCCTGCGGCACCTCGGGCGGGAGGACTGGGACGCCGCCCGGGCGGCCTATGCCGAATTCGCCTTGCAGAAATTGCCGGGGCGCACCGCATGAGCGACGTCGCGCGGCAGCCATTCAACCCCCGGGTCGTGCTCGGCATCGTGCTGTTCGGCGCGCTCGCCTTCCTCATCATGCTGTGGGCGATCGGTGCGGGCGAGACCGGGCGCGGCGAGAATGATGGCGGCGCGCACGCCGCAGCGCGCGGGCTCAACGGTTACGCCGCGCTGGTGCAGCTGCTGGAGGACGATGGCCTCGAAGTCACGCTGGCGCGCAACACCGGCAGGCACACGGCGGAGGGCCTGCTGGTCCTGACACCGCCCCACTTCACCGACGCCGCCGAACTGCAGGCGATCATCGAGCAGCGGCGCTACATCGGCCCGACCATGGTAATCCTGCCCAAGTGGTTTGCCGGGGAAATCCCGGCGAACTCGGGGGCCAAGGCCAAGCGCGGCTGGGTCACCCTCGGCGGCACGAGCGCCCCGCCCTGGCTGGCGGAGCTGACCGATCCCTATGCGATCACGGCGGAAACGGGCGCGATCAAGGGCGCTGCTCCGCACTGGCGCGGGCTGGGCTATGCCGGAAAACTGCCCGACGCGGCGCAGTCGATGCAGTTTACCGGAGGCGACCTCGCTCCGCTGGTAACCGCGCGCAACGGCAGGACGCTGGCAGGCTATCTTGTCGACGGCGGCTACTATCCGGTGCTCGACGAAGCGGCCGGGCGAACCTCGCCTGACCCTGAGACGCTCGACAGCGACAAGTGGGGAGTGATCTTCGTCGCCGAGCCGGACCTGTTCAACAACTACGGCATGGCCGACCGTGAACGGGCCGACCTTGCCCGCGATCTCGTCTGGCTAGCGATGGAAGGGGAAGACCTCGACGTCACCTTCGACCTGACCCTCAACGGAATCGGGCAGACCCGCAACCTGCTGACGCTTGCCTTCACGCCGCCGTTCCTTGCCGCCACGCTGTGCCTGATCATGGCCATGCTGGTGATCGGCTGGCGCGCGTTCTGCCGCTTCGGCCCGCCGGTGCAGGAAGAACGCGCGATTGCCTTCGGCAAGGCACGGCTGGTGGCCAACAGCGCCGGCTTCATCCAGCGCACCGGCCGCCTGCACCTGCTCGCCGCGCCCTTTGCTGCGCTGATGGCGGCGCGCCTTGCCCGGCTGCTGCGGCTGCGCGGAGCGGACGACGCCGTGATCGACGAAGCCTTGCAGCGGCGTGGCCATGATGGCCCGCCGTTCTCCGCCAGCGCAGACAACCTGCGCCGCGCGCGGACCCGCCCCGAATTGTTGCGTGCCGCGCGTGCGCTCAAGGATATCGAAAGGAACCTGACCCGATGAGCATGACCCTCGACGATGTGCGGACCATGGCCGGTGCGATCAGGCAGGAAGTCGGCAAGGCGATCATCGGCCAGGACGGGATTGTCGATCACTTGCTGGTTGCCCTGCTGGCAGAAGGCCATGTCCTGCTGGAAGGCCCGCCGGGCACCGCCAAGACCTTCCTCGCGCAGTGCTTCGCCACCACGCTGGGGCTCGATTTCGGGCGCATCCAGTTCACGCCCGACCTGCTGCCGGGCGATATCCTCGGCTCCAACCTGTTCAACTTCCAGACCAGCCAGTTCACCCTGACCCGCGGGCCGATCTTCTGCGACCTGCTGCTGGCTGACGAAATCAACCGCACCCCGCCCAAGACCCAGGCCGCGCTGCTGGAGGCGATGCAGGAACGCCGCGTCACGCTCGATGGCGAGACCCATGCCTTGCCCGAGCGGTTCATGGTGGTGGCAACCCAGAACCCGATCGAGAACCAGGGCGTCTATCCCCTGCCCGAAGCCCAGCTTGACCGGTTCCTGTTCAAGGTCCTGGTCGATTATCCGAGCATCGAGGAAGAGGCGAAGATCGTCGCCCGCTACGGCCAGCGCCATGGCCCGTCGCGCGCGGCAGACCTCGGGGTCGGCGCGGTCGCCGACGCCGCGAAGCTCGCTCAGGCCAGCGCCGCGCTGGACCAGGTGACAGTGGCGCAGGAAATCGTCGACTATGTCGTGCGGCTGGTCCGCGCCACCCGCGAGCATGCCGAGATCGCCAGTGGCGCCAGCCCCCGCGCCGCAGTGCTGCTGGCCGGCGCTGCCCGCGCCCGGGCCGCGCTCGAAGGGCGCGACTATGTGATACCGGACGATGTGAAGGCGCTCGCCACGGCGGTGCTGCGCCACCGCCTGACCCTGAGCCCCGCTGCCGAGATCGAAGGCCGCGCAATCGAGGCGCTGGTGGCCGAGCTCGTCGACAGCACCGAAGCCCCCCGGTGAGCCGACGCGCTTGACCTTCCCGATCGTCCCTACGGCCCGTGCGGCCTGGCTCACCGCCCTCGCTGCTCCGGTGGCGCTGGTGCTGGCTGCCAGCGTGCCCGGGGCATGGGTGATTGCCCCTGCTGCCGGGGCGGGCCTGCTGGTGATGATCCTGCTCGACGGGCTGCTGGCCGGGCGGCTCGACGACTGGCGGATCTCCGCCCCGCGCGATGCCGAAGTGGGTGAGCCGTTCGCGTTCCATGTCTTCGCCGAGCTGGCCGCGCGTGCCGGTGCCAGCCCGGTGGAGGCGGCGCTGGCCTGCGACCCCCGGCTCGCGCCCGGCGGCAGCGCCAGTCTCACCTTGCGGCGCGATACCGCGACCGGGGTGTGGCAGGGCGAGACATCCTTGCGCCCGACCCGCCGCGGCACTGCCGGTGTGACCGATCTGTGGCTGCGCTGGGCCGGCCCGCTGGGCCTTGGCAGCCGGCAGGCCCGCTACACCTTCGATCACGCCATCCGCATCTGGCCCGATCTCGCGCCGGTGCGCAGCCCGGAGCTGCAATTCTTCCTGCGCGATGCCCAGTTCGGCCTGATTGCGCGGCGGATTCGCGGCGAAGGCACCCAGTTCGAAGCGCTCGCCGAATACGAGCCGGGGATGGACCGGCGCCGGATCGACTGGAAAGCCAGCGCCCGCCACACCCGGCTCTATGCCCGCGAGAACGAAAGCGAGCGCAACAACCAGATCGTGTTCGCGTTCGACTGCGGGCAGGCGATGTGCGAGCCGGTCGACGGCCTGCCCCGGATCGACCGCGCCGTCACTGCGGCGCTGACCGCAGCATACGTCGCGCTCAAGGGGGGCGACCGGGTCGCGCTGTTCGGGTTCGCCCGCCATCCCGAAGTGATGACGCCGTTCGTTGCCGATGCCCGCGCCTTCCACCGTTTGCAGTCGGCGGCAGCCGGGCTCGACTATCATGCCGAGGAGCCCAACTTCGTCCTCGCCCTCGCCACGCTCTCGACCCGGCTCCAGCGCCGCTCGATGATCGTGCTGTTTTCCGACTTCACTGACCCGACCGGCGCGGAACTGATGGTCGAAAGCGTCAGCCGGCTGGTCGAGCGCCATCTGGTGCTGGTGGTCACGATGGAGGATACCGAAATCGCCACGATGCAGGCAGCCGAGCCTGATACGATCGGCAACCTCGCCATGGCAGTCACTGCCGATACGCTCGCCCGCCAGCGCACGCTGGTCCTCCAGCGCCTGCGCGCGCTCGGGGTCGACGTGCTCGAAGCTCCGCACGACCAGATCGGTTATCGCCTGATCGACCGCTATCTGGAGATCAAGCGCAAGGGAGCGATCGGATGAAGGCCCCCGCCCTCGCGTCGCTGTTCGGGCGCGGCACGGTGGCAGCGCCCCCGCCGGACATTGCCGCCGCCGCGCTGCGCTCCGACCGTTTCCGGCTGGAACGGGAACAGGAATGGTCGCGGCTCGAAGCCATGCTGGACCGGATCGAGAAGGGGCACCTGCGCCGCCTGTCCGACGAAGACGTGATGGCTCTGCCGGTCCTCTACCGCACCGCCGCGTCGAGCCTTGCCGTCGCCCGCGAAACCTCGCTCGACGCCGCCACCCTCGCCTACCTCGAGGCGCTGGTGCAGCGGGCATGGTTCCAGGTCTACGGCCCGCGCGAAGGGGTAATCGCATGGTTGCGCCGCTTCCTTGGCGGCGACCTGAGCCGCGCGGTGCGCGAGATCTGGCTCGACAGCTGCATTGCGCTGTTCGTGATGGTCATGGGCACGGTGGCGGGGTGGTTGCTCGTCGCGCGCGACCAGGACTGGTATTTCTCGCTCGTCCCCACCCAGTTCGCCGACACCCGCGTGCCCGGCGCCAGCCGTGAAGCGTTGCTCCAGACGCTCAAGGTGGAGGAAGACTCAGGAGGGCTGTCGGCATTTGCCGCCTACCTGTTCCAGAACAATGCCGGCGTGGCGATCCTCGCCTTTGCACTCGGCTTTGCTTTCGGCGTGCCCACCCTGATGCTGCTGGCCCAGAACATGGCCATTCTCGGGGCGATGCTGTGGCTTTACCATGATGCGGGCCTGCTGCCGCAGTTCCTTGCCTGGCTCGGGGTGCATGGCACGACCGAGCTGTTCGCGATCCTGCTTGCCGGGGCAGCGGGCCTGCATATCGGGCGCAAGATGGCTTTCCCCGGCCAGCGCAGCGTGATGGCTGCGGCCGCCGAGGCCGGGCGCAGGGGCGCGCAAGTGATGGTGGGCGTTGTCCTGATGCTGGTCTTCGCTGCCCTGCTGGAAGCCTTCCCGCGCCAGCTGGCAGGGACCGAGGCCCGGGCGATCATCGGCCTGTTCATGCTGGTGATGTGGCTGGCCTATTTCTACGCCTTCCGCGGGCGCAACCGGACAGGCACGGCATGAGCAGCGCGGTGATCGACAAGCGGCGGCGCGAGATTGTCACGCCGGAAGGTGTCGCGCTGTCGTTCCGCGTGGCAAGCCGCTCGGCACGTGCCGGTGCCCTGATGCTGGATTTCGCGATCCTCATGCTGACGGGCATTGTCGTGACCGTCGCGCTGATCAGCATCGCCGGCGGCGTGCTCGACACGGAAGGCGAAGGAGCTAGCGGGGCGGGCGAGTTCCTGTTCGTGGTCTGGACCCTGTTCTGGTTCTTCCTGTGGAACGGCTATTTCATTGTCATGGAACTGGGCCCGCGCGGCGCCACGTTCGGCAAGCGCGCGGTCGGGGTCAGGGTCGCTTCGCGCGATGGCGGGCGCCTGACCGCCGAAGCGGTGCTTGCCCGCAACCTGCTGCGCGATATCGAGCTGTTCCTGCCGCTGGTCATGCTGATGGTCGCGCCCAGCGGCGACGCCGGTTACGCCGGGATAGCGGCGGCATGCTGGTTCCTCGTGTTCATGCTGTTCCCGTTCTTCAACCGCGATGCCTTGCGCGCGGGCGACCTTGTGGCGGGCACATGGGTGGTAGAGGCGCCGCGCACCCGGCTTGAGGAAGCCTTGTCGACCACCGGCGCGATGCGCGACAACGCCAGCGCGGTGACCGGCGCTGCCTACCGCTTCGGCGATGCCGAATTGTCGGTCTATGGCGAACACGAATTGCAGACGCTCGAACGGGTGCTGCGCGAAGACCGCCCGGAAGCGATGGCCGCGGTCCACGAAGCGATCTGCCGCAAGATCGGCTGGGAACCGGGCGCGGGAGACGAACGCGCCTTCCTCGAGGCCTTCTACGCCCAGCTGCGCGCAAGGCTGGAGGGCGGCATGCGCTTCGGCAAGCGGAAGAAGGACAAGCATTCGTGACCGGCAGCTACGTCGTGCGGCCCGATGACCTGACCGGCGACGCAGTGGTCGCGCTGTTGCAGCTGCACCTTGACGAGATGCATCGCTGGTCCCCTGCGGACAAGGTCCATGCCATGCCGGTCGCGCGCCTGCGCCAGCCCGATGTCACCTTCTTCGCAGCGTGGGACGGCGAGGCCCTGGCGGCGGTCGGCGCCTTGAAGCACCTCGATGACGAACGCGGCGAGCTGAAGTCGATGCGGGCGGACCCGGCGTATCGCGGCAAAGGGGCAGGCGAAGCCATCCTGACAGCGCTGCTCGATGAGGCCAGGCGGCGCGGCTATCGCTGGCTCGGGCTGGAAACCGGCAGGCCGGAACCGTTCCAGCCGGCCCACCACCTCTATCGCAAGCACGGATTTGCCGAATGCCCCCCGTTCGGCGACTATGTGTCCGACGACTTCAGTCTGTGCATGGAGAAATTGCTGTGACCATCGGGCGACGGACATTTCTGGGCGGGGCAATCGCGGCAAGCGCGACCGCCTGCGTGCCGATCACGCCCGAAGCGGCCAACCGCTATGCCCTGCGCCTGCGGATTGTCGAAGCAGCAGCGAACGGCGTGCTGGGGGCAAGCTTCTTCGACACCGGCACCGGGCAGAGCGTCAGCTACAACGGCTATGCCCGGTTTCCGCATTGCTCGTCGTTCAAGCTGTCGCTTGCCGCGCTGGTGCTCGCGCAGGATCAGGCGGGGGCGCTCGACGCCGACCGGATCGTGCGCTGGACCCGCGCCGACCTGATGTCGGTCTCGCCCTTCACCACCGAACGGCTGGAGCAGGGCGCGAGCTTGCGCGAGCTGGCCCGCGCCACCCAGATCACCAGCGACAATGCTGCGGCCAATGTGTTGCTGCGCGAACTGGGCGGGCCGGAAGCGTTGACCGCGTTCTGGCGGGGCCTGGGCGACGAGACCAGCCGCCTCGACCGGACCGAGCCGGAGCTCAATCTGGTGCCGCCGGGCGAGCTGCGCGACACCACCACCCCCGATGCCATGGCGCGCACGGTGGCGGCGCTGCTCTATGGACCGGTGCTGGATGCGCCGCGCACGGCCGAGCTGCGCCAGTGGCTGGTCGACACCCGCACCGGTATGCAGCGGGTCCGCGCCGGGCTGCCGCCAGACTGGCCTGCCGGCGACAAGACCGGCACCTCGCTCGCGCCGGGCATGGGCAGCGTCTATGTCGACATCGGCTTCGTCGAACCGCCGGGCCGCGCGCCGATCACCTTCGCGACCTATTTCCGCGCCGCGCAGCAGCACCTCGATATGGATCCGGCAGCGCTGGCTGTTCTGGCCGAATGCGGCCGGGTGCTGGCGCAACT
>JAHDXX010000312.1 GCA_023384025.1 Sphingomonadaceae bacterium | reverse complement strand
CCGCTCGGCCCCGGCGAACTTTTTTGCTCCAGGACTGTGTAACAAGTGGTCCATGTCTCGGCATGGTGTGGGGCTTGCCCCCGGCCAGTCCAACAGGCCGGTCAGATGACCTCGTCCTCGTCCATCAGCGGCTGGGCCGGTCCGTGCGGCTGGCTGGCGATGATGGCTTCGGTGATCGAGCCGATCCGCTCGCCTGCGTGCTCCAGTTGCTCGACTTCGGCGATGTGGAACAGCGCGTCGCCCTGGTTGACCACCGGCAGGGTGGCATGGCCGATGACGATCCCGGCAATCGGGCTGACCATCTCCATCGCGTCCTCGCCGAACAGCCCGCCAACGGTGGCGAGAAGGTCGCCCTTGTGGACCACGTCGCCGGACTTGCGCACGCGGTGGGTCACGCCGCCACGCGGGGCGCGGACCCAGCTCGACTTGTTGGCACGTGCCGGGATGCCGACGGTGTGGAGGCCGTCATCGGCGTCGATCATGCCGATGTGGGCGAGCACGCGGCATACCCCGCTCGTGCCGATGTCGGTCGACAGCCGGTCGAAGCGCAGCGCCTCGCCGGCCTCCATCAGCAGCATCGGCGTGCCGCGGCTGGCAGCGAGCGCCCGCATCGAGCCGTCGCGCAGCGGGCTCTCGATGATCACCGGCGCACCGAACGCCATCGCCAGCTCGACCAGATACGGATCGCCCGAAGCGATGCGGATCTGGGGCAGGTTGTAGCGGTGGATCGCAGCGGTGTGGATGTCGATCCCGAGCGTGCAGCGCGAGATGACGTGTTCGAGGAACGTGTAGGCAAGCTGCCCGGCGAGCGAGCCCTTGCGGCTGCCGGGGAAGCTGCGGTTGAGGTCGCGCCGGTCAGGCAGGTAGCGGCTGTGCGACAGGAACCCGTAGATGTTGACCGCTGGCGCGAGGATCACGGTGCCAGCGAGCGCGGCCGGATCGAGCCTGGCTGCGAGACGCTGTACGATCGCTGTGCCGACGATCTCGTCCCCATGGACGGCGCCGCTGACGAACACGGCAGGTCCGGCCTTGGCACCGTGGATCACCCGCAGCGCGAGGCTGGCGGAGAAGCCGCTGACCTGCTGGCTGACCGGAATGGCCAGGTCGCGCACGGTGCCCGGCGCCAGGCTCTCGCCCGCGATCTCGAACGGTGCGGCCTCTTGCTGCGGTGCGTCCATCCCCCTGTCCTCCCGGCTGCGAATGGGCGCCAGTTCGCGCCCGTTTGCAAGCGGAATCAGCCGGGCAGGCGGCCCTCGAACACGGTCGCGCGGATCGGCAGGTCCTTGAGAGCGGCGAGGTCGACCTTGTGCGGATCCTCGTCGAGCACCACGAAGTCGGCCTTCTTGCCTGCTGCGAGCGAGCCGACCTCGCGGTCCATCCCGATCACCTGCGCCGCCTCGATGGTGATCGCACGCAGGGCCTTGGCCCGACTGAGGCGTTCGTCGGGCGTACGGGCAACGCCGTCGATCCCCTCGCGGCTCTGGGCGATCCACGCAAGGTACAGCGGGTCGATCGGGGCCATGTTGAAGTCGCTGTGCAGGCCAAGCGGGACACCCCCGCGCTCGAGCGAGCCAAGCCGGTTGATCAGCGCAGCGCGGTCCGGCCCGAACCCGTGCAAGCCGTATGCCTCGCCCAGCACGCGGATGTAGTTGGGTTGGGCCGAGACCATCAGCCCCATGCGGGCGATCCGGCGCATCTGCGCTTCGGTGCAGTAACCGAGGTGCTCGAGCACGATCTCCTGCCCCCGTCGCGGCGGCAGCCGCTCGAGGCCGTCAAGCACGGCGTCCGCGCCCTCATCGCCATTGACGTGGATGTGGAGCGCGAATCCGGCATCCCAGTAGCGGCTGAGCTGGCGGTGGAGCACGTCCGGCTCGGTCAGCCACTTGCCGAGATGGCCGTCGGTGTAGCCGGGCGGGCCCATGCGCATATTCTGGGCGAAGAACGCCCCGTCGGCGAACAGCTTGACCCGCTTGGCCAGCGAGACGTTGCCGCTGGCGAAGCGGCTGCGGCGCTCTGCGAGCCACTCGTCAAGGTCAGCCACGGGATCGATCTCGCTTGCCATCGGCATGAGGTTGACCCGCGCCTTCGCGCCGGGCGCGTTGAAGGCCCGGCCGATCAACCCGGCCTCCGTGTCGAACCGGGCAAAGATGCCCGTGGCAAGATCGCTGGTCGTGGTGACCCCGCGCCGCTCCATCAGCGACAGCAACCCGTCCATCCCGCGCGTGAGGGTGGCCGGGGCGAGCAGCACCGGCTGGAGCTTCGCCAGCGCGATCTGCAGCGCAGTTTCGGAGAACATGCCCTTGGCATGGTCGGCATGGTGCGGGTCGAACCCGCCTGCCTTGACCGCCGCTGCAAACGCGCTCTCCTCGGCCAGG